>CADDZP010000093.1 GCA_902812475.1 Actinomycetota bacterium
CAGAGCGACCGAACCCGCCAGAACGACCTCGTCGAACTCGGCTGGACCATCCTCCGCTTCACGTGGGACGACATCGTCCACCGACCGGAGACCGTCGCAACACGCGTCCGCCGCGTTCTTGGCGCAGAAATGTGCGACTGACGCACATTTCTGCGCCAAGAAGCCATGGAGATGCGGGGTGCTGGGCGCCGGCGGCGGCGGGTGACGCCAGCGGGCTACGTGGGGCCGAGTTGCTTGAGCTCGCGCTCGACGTCTTCCCAGTAGAGGACCTCGCCGCTGGTCTTCTCCTCGGCGTGGTACCAGCGGAAGAAGATCACACCGATGATGATCCACAGGTAGAAGCCGCCGACGATCTTCATCGTCAGTCCGGCGATCTGCATGTCTGTCAGGGCCGAGACGCCCCACAGACGGGGAACGTGCTCGTAGAAGTGGTACAGCGGCGACGAGCCGAACGTGAGGAACGACGCCGGCACCGTCGGGACAATGGTCTGCAGGAACAGGTACAGCATCTTCGTCGGTGGACGGGCCTGGGGGATCTCCCGCAGCGGCGAGACGATCGGGAGCCACATCAGGAGGGCGGAGACCACCAGCACCGCGTGGGCGACGAAGTGGAGGGGATGGTCCTCGAGGGTGCCGTCGACGATCAGCGGCCAGTGGCTGACCACGAGGATGAGGTTGAACTGGATGAGGTTGGGGACAGGCCGGCCGAGGAACTTCACCGGCTTCAGCAGGTGCGTCCGCTGCAACGCCCGCCGGGCCAGCCATTCCGGCGTCCCCAGCAGGAGCAGGGGGGCGGCCACGAACGTCATCAGCATGTGCTGGATCATGTGGAACGAGTAGAGGTAGTTCTCGGCCAGGTCGTGGATCGGCCAGTCCGACGCGATGAGAAGGACGCCGACGCCGCACGAGAACAGCGTGATCTGACGCCGCGTCGCTCGCCCCCGCCGCACGGCGAACAGGTAGGCGAGCTCGATCGCTCCCATCAGCGCCCAGGCGTCCGGGTGCGTGTGCCAGGCGGGGAATCGTGCTGCTACCCCGACCACGACCTCACCTCTGGAAGACGTGGAGGCTGGAGAGGGCGATCAGGTACACGGCGACGGCCAGGATGATCCCCGTCACGAACAGGCGGCGGAACAACTTGCTGTCGAAGCGCAGGTGCATGAAGTACAGGGCCACGAGCGTGAACTTGGCGATCATCATCACCGCCATCAGCGAGATGATCGCCCGCTCGGCACCGGAGATGTAATAGATGCCGACCTCGGCCATGGTGATGGCGAAGAGGATCAGGGCGACCTTGATGTACTGCCACTCGTCGGGATAGTGCTCCTCGACGCCCGGCTCGGGGCTCTCCATCGCCGCGTCCGGCGACGAGAAGGCTTCGTCGTGCGTCGTGGAGCTCATCCCAACCTCACTTCACACCGGGGATCAGGTACACCATGGTGAAGATCACGATCCAGACGACGTCGACGAAGTGCCAGTACAGACCGATCAGCTCGACGGTCTCTACCCGGTTGTCGGCCAACCTCCCCTTCGCCGAGATGGTGAACAGGGAAAGCAGCATCAGGATGCCGATGGTGACGTGGGCGCCGTGGAAGCCGGTCAGCACGAAGAAGCTGCTGCCGAACAGGTTCTGGTGCAAAGACAGACCGGCCCGGTAGAAGACCGTGAACTCGTAGACCTGGCCGCCGATGAACGTGGCCCCCAACAGGGCCGTGGTCACCAGCCAGACCCGCATCCGCCGCTGGTCGCGCCGCTGCATGGCGGCCAGGGCCAGCACCATCGTCAGCGAGCTCATCAGCAGCACGAACGAGCTGACCGACGTGTAGGGGATGTCGTACACGTCGTGGGGGAACGGCCCGGCCACGCTGCGGCCCCGGTACAGCAAGTAGGTCGAGATCAGCGCGCCGAACAGCAGGCACTCCGAGCCGAGGAACGCCCACATGGCGATCTTCTCGTTGGACAGCCCGGTGCTGGTGACCGGGTGGGACAGCCCCTGCTCGGGGTGCTGGCCGGTGCCTGCGGCTTGTGCTTCGGTGACAGCCACGGTTCCTCCTACGACCCGGCCGGCTCGAGCTCGGGCTGGTCGGGTTCGGGCTCGGGCTCGGGCTCGGGTTCGGGCGCCGACATGTCGATCGGCTCCTCGGGTTCGGTGGCCGGCTCGAGGGCCCAGCCGTAGACGCTGGCCACGGTGATCAGGGCGCCGATGACCGCCACGAACCACGTCTTGTACATGAGCCCGTAGGCGATGATGGGCAGGCCGACGGCCACCAGCAGCGGGTAGTACGACGGCGACGGCATGTGGATGTGGCCGTGCTCGTCCTCGTGGGCGGCGTCGGCGACCGACTCGCCCTCGTGCTCCTCGCGGGCGACCTCTTCAGCGGGCGGGGGCAGATTGGTGGACGCCGACGAGCCATTGCCGTCGCCGACCTCCAGGCGCGCCGGCTCGAGCCGGGGCTCGGCGGGCTCGGCCGGTTCGGCCGGTTCGACCGGCTCGATTCTTTCGGGCTCGCGGCGGACGGGTCGCCCGTCGGGGCCCTCGATGTACTTGCGGTGCCACAGCTCGTCGCGCGACGTGACGATGGGCATCTCGGCGAAGTTGTACTCGGGCGGCGGGTTGGGCGTCGTCCACTCGAGGGTGCGGGCGTCCCATGGGTCCTCGCCGACGAGCGGGCCACGGCGCGACTTCAGGATGTTGATGATGAACACGAGCACCGACAGGGCGATGATGAAGGCACCGATCGTGCTGATGAGGTTCCAGAAGTCCCAGCCGCGCCCCGACGGGTACCGATAGATGCGGCGGGGCATCCCCTGCAGGCCGAGGATGTGGAACGGGCCGAACGTCATGTTGAACCCGATGAACATCAGCCAGAACTGCAGCTTGCCGAGGGTGTCGCTGAGCATGCGGCCCGCCCACTTCGGCCACCAGTAGTGCGCGCCGGCGAACAATCCGAAGATCGACCCGCCGAAGAGCACGTAGTGGAAGTGGGCGACGATGTAGTACGTGTCGGTCTGCTGGGTGTCGGCCGGCACGATGGCGTGGGTGACCCCGGACAGGCCGCCGATCGTGAACATGGTGACGAACCCGGCGGCGAACAGGAACGGCGCCTTGAGCCGGATCTTGCCGCCGGCCATGGTCGCCATCCAGTTGAAGATCTTCACGCCGGTGGGCACGGCGATGAACATCGTCGACAGTGCGAACGCCGACTTGGCCACGGGGCCGAGGCCGGTGGCGAACATGTGGTGGGCCCACACGCCCCAGCCCATGAAGGCGATGGCGATCCCCGAGAACACCATGACGGGGTAACCGAAGAGCGGACGGCGCGTGAACACCGGCAGGACTTCGGACACGATCCCCATGGCGGGAAGGATGAGGATGTACACCTCTGGATGCCCGAATATCCAGAACAGGTGCTGCCACAAGAGTGGGTCGGCACCCGCCTGCACGTTGAAGAAGTTCGCCCCGAACAATCGGTCGAACATCAGCTCGAAGAGAGCGACGGTGATCACCGGGATGGCGAACAGCAGCAGGAACTGCGCGATGAACGTCATCCACACGAAGATCGGCATGCGCATCAGGCTCATGCCCGGCGCCCGCATGTTGATGATGGTGACGATCAGGTTGATGGCGCCGGTCAGCGAGGCGATGCCGACGATCTGCAGGCCGAATACCCAGTAGTCGATGTTGTGGGCCGGGTTGAACGCCTTCTCGGTGTTCGGCGCATAGCCGAACCAGCCGCCGTTGGGGGCGTGGCCGAAGAGGAACGAGCTGTACAGGAACAGCCCGCCGATGACGAACACCCAGTAGCCCAAGGCGTTCAGCCGGGGGAAGGCGACGTCGCGGGCGCCGATCATCAGCGGCACCAGGTAGTTCGCCAGACCCGCCGACAACGGCATCACGACGAGGAAGATCATCGTCGTGCCGTGCATGGTGAAGATCTGGTTGTAGGTGTCGGCCGACACCACGTGGCCGTTGGGGCCCCCCAGCTGCAGCCGGATGATCAGCGCCTCGATGCCGCCGAGGATGAAGAAGGCGAAGGCCGTCGCCGTGTACAGCAGGCCGATGCGCTTGTGGTCGACGGTGGTGAACCAGCCCCACAAGCCGGTCGGGTGGACCGGCCGCCGGAACAGGCGCCGGGGCGGGGCGGGGGGTTCGAACGCTGCGATTGTTGCTGCCATTAGACGATCCTCACTTCAACGTCTGCAGGTAGGCGACCAGGTTGGTGATCTCGGTCGATGACAGGCCGAGGTTGGGCATCTTCGACCCGGGCTTGACCCCCGGCGGGTCGTGCAGCCACATGCGCAGGTTGTCTGGCGTCATGTCGAACGTGTCGCCGGCGAAGGCCGTCCGGCTGTAGACGTGGCTGAGGTTAGGCCCGACGGTGCCCGTGCTCACACCGGCCACGGTGTGGCACCCCGAGCACCCCTTGACGCTGAACAGCGCGAAGCCGTCGCCCGCCGGCGTGCCGGTCGGAGGCTGTCCGGGCACGGCCTTCTGAGCAGCCACCCAGGCGTCGAAGTCGGCTGGCGTTTGGGCGAAGGCCCGCAGCCGCATGTTGGCATGGGAGAGGCCGCAGAACTCGACGCACTGGCCGAGGAACACGCCGGGCTTGTCGGCCTTCATGCTGATCCGGCTGACCCGTCCGGGCTCGACGTCGTGCTTGCCGCTCAGCCGCGGGATCCAGAAGCTGTGGATGACGTCGACGCCCTTCAGCGTGAACTCGACGTTGCGGCCGGCGGGGAAGTGCACCTCGTTGGCCGTGGTGACGCCGTAGTCGGGATAGTTGTACTCCCACCAGAACTGGTGACCGGTCACCGTGACACGGATGGGATCCTTGGGCGTCTTGGCCAGCTCGAAGATGGTCCGGAACGTGGGGACGGCGACGATGAGCAGCAGAAGGGCGGGGACCGCGGTCCACGTCATCTCGAGCCGGGTGTTGCCGTGTACCTGCGCCGGCTCGGGCCGGTCGTCGCGGTGGCGGTAGCGCCAGACCAGGTAGACGACGCCGAACTCGACGAGGACGAACACGGCCGCCGCGATCCAGAAGGTGAAGGTGAAAAGGCTGTCGATCTTGCGCCCGACGGGGCCCTCGGGCTTCAGCGTCGTCTGCGGCGCATGCTTGGCGCACGCGACGGCCAGCAGACCGATCCCGGCGACGAGCGCGTACCAGATCCTGCGGGGGTTCCTCACGCCTTTGCCTCCGTGAGTGCCTTGAGCTCGTCGTCCAGCTGCGACTTGGTGAGTGGCCCGGTGACGCGCTCGACGATCCGGCCCTTTGCGTCGATGAACACGCTGGTCGGCATGCCGCGCAGGCGGTAGGGGCCGTCGAGGGTGGCATTGGGGTCGTAGGCGGACGGATACGTCACGCCCCGTTGCTGCAGGAAGCGGAGGGCGTCGGGCCGGTAGTCCTGGCGGTCGACGCCGAGGAACTGCACCTTGTCGCCGTAGCGGGCGTGGGCCGCCTGCAGCATCGGCATCTCCTGGACGCACGGCGTGCACCACGTCGCCCACACGTTGAGCAACACGGGCTTGCCCCGGAACTGGCTGAGGCTCAGCTCGGGCCTGCCCTCCTGGAGGTTGGCCAGGGTGAAGGCGGGCGCCTGCTGGTCGCCGCCCTTGCCCGCGCCGCCCGTGCCCGCGGACCCCTTGCCGCCGCCACTCGTCAGCAGCACGGCCGCCACCACCGCCCCGACGAGGACGACGACGATCCCGGACACCACCGTCCTGCTCCGCACGCCTGGCTCACTGGACGTTGATCGTCCCCGTCATGTTCGGATGCACGTCACAGTGGAAGTACAGCTTCCCGGGCCCGGGCGTCGTGAACTTGTAGTCCTCCTTGGTCGGCCCCGTCGCCGGGTCCTGCTTGTACAAGGTGTTGCTGCCGCCGGGGTCGGTCGTGATGTCGACGTTGTGGGGCACGGCGTCCTGGTTGTCGAAGTGGATGACGACCGGGCTGTTGGCCGCGAGGTTCAACGTCTTCGGGGAGAACTCGATGTTCTTGGCCGTGAGGTTGGCGCTCGTACCGCCCGCCGCCGCGGCCGCTTTGGTGGTCGTCGTCTTCGCCGTGGTCGGCGCCGTCTTGGTGCCGGCTTGGGCGGTCGTGGACGGCGGCGCCGGTTGGCCGGGCTCAGCGCCGCCGGTGCCGGTCACCGTCAGCGTGCCGGTCATGTTCGGGTGGACGTCGCAGTGGTAGAAGTACGTCCCCGCCTTGGGCGCCGTGAACTTGTAGGTGACGCTGATGGGACCGGGCAGGGGCGCCTGCTTGTAGAAGCTGTCGCTCCCCGCCTGGTCGGTCGTGAAGTCGATGTTGTGGGGGACGTTGTCCTCGTTCTTGAAGTCGATGGTCACCGGCGTGCCCGCCTCAGCGTGCAGCGTCTTCTCCTGGTAGGAGATGTTCTTGGCCACGACCGTCACCGGCGGCGGGCCCGCCTTGCGCTCCTCGGGGCGCTGGCCGACGGCGTAGGCGGCGACGCCCCCACTGCCGAACACCAGTGCCAGGACGACCCCCATCCGCACCAGCGTGCGCGTCGGCACCTGGGGGCCGTTGGCCACCATGAACCCACCGAGGAGGATCATGAGGGCGACGCCGATGGCGATGACGACGGAGAAGTCCTTGTTGACGGCGAGCAGCAGGCGCGACATCAGGAACATGAAGCTTCCGATGACGGCCAGGGAGACGACCGGGATGGCGACCGGCAGCAGGTCCACGGGCTGGTCGCGATGGGCGCCGGCGGCGACGGCGGCGACCACGTAGATCGTCAGCAGGCCGATCACGACGCCGAGGATCGTCAGCGACACGCCGTAGAGCAGCCCGGCGGCGACGAGGCCGACGGCGGCCGCACCGGCCAGCGGGGTGGCCGACGGCGCCGGGAGGGGGCTGAAGCGGACGGCCCGGACGACGGGTTCGCCCTCGGGGGCGGCCTCCAGCACCTTGGCGTCGGACCGGTACGCCATCACGGCGACGACACCGGCGAACAGGCTGACGCCCGAGAGGGCGCCGAGGAGAATGAACCCGGTCCGTTCGTTGCCGAACACGAGGTAGAGCAGGCACAGCAGGGCGGCCAGGCCCGCTGTCCGCAGGAACACCATGGCGCCGTCGTTGAGGAACGTGGGTCGGGGTGGGAGCGGCGGTCTCATCAGTCGGTCATCGGCTCGCGCCGGCAATTCGTGTCGCCTTCGGCGACGCTCAGCGCCGAACGGTCAACTGGTCGCTTCGCTCTCACTTGATCAGTCACGGATGCAGGAACAGGACGCCGAAGGTGACGAGGCCGGCCACGTTGGCGAACTGCCAGAAGATGGCGGCCGCGGTCAGGGACTCGTGGTCGTCGGCGTTGAACTCGCCGCCGAAGGTCCGCCCCAGCACGACGACGAGGGCGATGATGCCGGCGATCACGTTCGCCATGTGGAAGCCGACGAGCAGGTAGACGAACGTCCCGTAGCCGTGGGCGCCCACGTCGAACTTGAGGTGGGCCAGCTCGTACCACTGGCCGTTGAGGACGGCGACGGACAGGAAGATCGTGAAGGCCAAGGCGTTCAGCGTCGTGCGCTGGTCGTTGCGCCGGATGGCCCACACGGCCCACTGCACGGTGACCGCCGTCATCACGATCGTCACCGCCACCATCGACGGCAGGTACGTGCCGAGGCCGACCGGCGGCCACTTGAACGACTGGGCCCGGATGGCGTAGTAGGCCGCCACCAATCCGAAGAGGACCATGGCGTCGCCGGCGACGAACAGCGACGTGCCCACGGTGGCGAGCCCGCGAGGAGTCTGGAGCGTGGCGGCGCCCTCGCCGGCTTCGAGTGCCAGGCGGTCTTCCGTAACGGCCATCTACGCCATCGCCTCCGGGGCTGGCGTCTTTGTCCAAAGCCGCTCTGCTTCTTGCGCTGCGCTCCTCGCTCCACTGCGGTGCTCGCTCATGCGCTGGCCTCCACCAGCTCACGGGTGTCGGGCTCCTCGCCGGCCGTAGCTGCGTCGGCGGCCGCTGCCATGCGGATGTCGTGCACCGGGCGGGACGAGCGGACCTCGGGCAGAGAGTCGAAGTTGTGCAGCGGGGGCGGCGACGAGGTCGCCCACTCGAGGGTGTCGCCCTCCCAAGGGTCGTCGGTGGCGAGCCGGCCCCGCCGCAGCACGACGCTCACGACGAGGTTCAGCACGAACAGAGCGACCCCTGCGGCCAGGAGGTAGGCGCCGATCGTCGAGATGAGGTTGGCGGGACCCCAGCTGTCGGCGCCGTAGGTGGTGGCGCGCCGGTGCATGCCCTGGGCGCCGACGATGAGCAGCGGGATGAAGGCCAGGTCGACGCCGCCGACGATGGCGAGCAGGTGCAGGCCGCCGACGCCGGCGTTGAGGTGGCGGCCCCAGAGCTTGGGTGCCCAGTAGTAGAGGGCGCAGATGATGCCGAACGTCGACACACCCACGAGCAGCTGGTGCCAGGCGCCGACCCACCACTGACTCTGGTGGCCGGCGCCGCCCTGTCCCATGGCGTACATCACGGCGAGCGCGGGTAAGGCCAGCCCGAGGCAGGTGAGCAGCCCGATCGACTGCACCATCGGTGCGTGGAAACGAGGAGCGCGGCGCTGCAGGGCGATCGTCCCCAGCCACGACAGCATGGTGAGAGCGATGGGCCCGAGGATGAGGATCGCCGTGACCGAGAACAGGATCTGGGGAATCGGCTTGTTGCCGGCGAGCTCGCTCCCCCAGCCGAAGAAGGCGAGGGTGCCGGCGCCGGCGAGTCCGAAGGCCACCTGCTTGCGCTGGAACAGGGCGGCGCGGGCCGACACGGGGACGATCTCGGAGACGACGCCCAGGGCCGGGAACACCGTCGCCCACATGGCCGGGTAGGCGAAGAAGGCGAACAGCACCTGCCACACCAGCGGGTTGCCGCCCCGGCGCGGGTCGAGCACGTGGGCGCCCATGTGGTGGTCGACGTAGAGCACGACAAGGCCGGCGAGAAGCACGGGCACGGCCAGGAGGAACACGGCAGCCGACACGAACACCGACCAGCTGAACATCGGCAGGCGGGCCAGCGTGAGGCCCGGCGCCCGCATGCGCAGCACGGTCGTGAGCAGGTTCACCGAGCCGAGGACCGTGGCGACGGCAGCGAGGCCGACGCCGAGGATCCACACATCCACGGCGCGTCCGCCGACGCCGTGGATGGGCAACGGGTTGTCCATGCTCCAGCCGTTGGCGGAGGCGCCGGCGTGCACGAACGCGCTCAGGATGAGAAAGGCGCCTGCGGCCACGAACAGCCAGGCCGTGAAGGCGGCCAGGCGGGCGAAGGCCAGGCGGGGCGCGCCGATCTGCAGGGGGACGATGGCGAAGGCGATGCCGATCCACGCCGGCAGCAGGAACAGGAAGAACGAGAAGGTGCCGTGGAACGTCAGCAGCTGCAGGTACGGCTTGCGGGCCAGCACCGCCAGGTCGGGCTGGGCGAGCTGCGTGCGCATGGCGGCGGCCAGGACGCCGCCGGTCAGCAGGAAGACGAAGGCGACGACCAGGCACAACGTGCCGACCGACTTGTGGTCGGTGCCGCCCAGCCAGGCGCTGTACCCCTGCGGTTCCGGCGTGGCCTCGGTTGTCGCAGCAGTGTCAACAGACGTCATGGACGGCGGGGGACTCTACCGAGGGACCTTGCTTGTGTACGAGTTCACGAACGGCTCAATGCACGTGCACCAGCTGGTCCAGGGCCATGGCCCCGAACAGCAGGGTGACGTAGGAGATCGACCACCCGAACAGGCGCATGGCGCGAGCGGTGGTGGCCTGCTGGCGGAGGCGCAGGGCGTGGTAGGTGAAGACACCGCCGAGGATGAAGGCCGCGGCCAGATAGAGGTCGCCCATGCCGCCGACGTCGTAGAAGAGCAGCGTCGCCGCCCACAGGACGAGGGTGTAGAGGAGGATCTTGCGCGCCGTGCCGCGGAACGTCTCCACCACCGGAAGCATGGGGACGTCGGCTGCCGCGTAGTCGTCGCGGTAACGGATCGCCAGGGCCCAGAAGTGGGGCGGCGTCCAGTAGAAGATGATCGAGAACAAGACGAGGGGCGCCAGCCCGAGCGACCCGGTCACCGCCGACCAGCCGACGAGGACGGGCACGGCGCCGGCCGCCCCCCCGATGACGATGTTCTGCTTCGACGTGCGCTTGAGCCAGAGCGTGTAGACGAAGACGTAGAAGGCGGTGGCGCTGACGGCGAGGGCGGCGCTCAAGGGGTTGACCAGGAGCCACAGCTCGACGAAGGCGACCGCCTCCAGGATCAGGGCGAAGATGAGGGCGTTGCCGGGCTGGACGATCCCGGTGACCAGCGGGCGACCCTTCGTCCGTTCCATCAGCCGGTCGATGTCGCGGTCGATGTACATGTTGAGGGCGTTGGCCCCGCCGGCAGCGAGCGACCCGCCCACGAGCGTGGCCAGGATGAGCCAGCCCGACGGAAGGCCGCGGTCGGCGACGATCATCGTGGGCACGGTCGTCACCAGCAGCAACTCGATGATCCGCGGCTTGGTCAGTGCGAAGTAGGCGCCGACCTTCTCCTTCACGCCGACCCCCCGCTCGCTTCTTGGCGCAGAAATGTGCGCC
>CADDZP010000094.1 GCA_902812475.1 Actinomycetota bacterium
GCCCTGGCCAGCGGCGTGCCGGGGCTGCGGTCGCTCTTCGCCGACGTGACGTCGACGACGGTCGGAGCGGCATTGCGGGACAGCCAGCGTCTGCTCGCCCTGTTCCTGGTGTGGCTGGCGCCGGCGGCCGCCCTCGGCGCCGCTCGGCTCGCCGCCGAGGCGGGGCCCGCCCTCGAACCGGCGGTCACCGCTCTTCCCGCGGCCGCGGCCGCTTTGCTCGCCGCTCCCGGGTTGTGGGGCGCGAACGGAGCGCTCAAACCGGTGACGTTCCCGACCGGCTGGTCCCAGGCCCGGGCCCGCGTCGACGCCGAGCGCGGCCCGGTGCTCGCCTTACCGTGGCACGAGTACCTCAACGTCGGGTTCGCCGGAGACCGCCGCGTGCTGAACCCGGTGCCCGACTACTTCGGCGACGACGTGCTGTCGTCGTCCAACCCGGAGTTCGCCGACTCGCCCGGCGCAATGGAGCAGGGCGACCCACGCGAGCGGCACGTGCGTCCGCTTCTCGGCCACCTCGACCGGGCGAGCGGTTCGTTCGCTCGTCTCGGCATCCGCTGGATTGTGGTGCTCCACGAAGTCGACTGGAAGACGTACGCGCCGATCAACGACGACGCCGGCCTCGAGCACACGATGGCAACACCGGCCTTGGACCTGTATCGAGTGCGCGACTGGCACGGCCCGGTGGTCGACGACCGCGGGCACGCGCTCGATGTCCACACCGTCGTCCAGCCCTGGTCGCGCCTTGCGCCGTCGGGCCCGGCCACGTGGTCTCGCCCCGGAGCGTCGGGATGGCTGCGGGGCACGTCATCGGCGACGACGACCCCAGCGGGTCTGCTCAGACTCCCGGATGGGCAGGGCCCGGTCTGGTTTTGGCCGGCGGCCGTCGTCCTCGCCGGCGACGCCATCGTGATCGCAGGAACCGCCGTCTCCCTGGTTTCTTGGCGCAGAAATGTGCGGCGTCCGCACATTTCTGCGCCAAGAACACGGAGGTCTTGCCGGATTGACGCCGGGTCCGTACAGTGACTGCAACGTCAAATACCGACCTGTCGGAGGGTTGATTTTGCGCTGGACGCGCATTTGCCTGGTTGCGGCCGTCGTGGCCGGTCTGGTCCTGACCGTCGCCGCCGGAGCGTCGTACGCCGCCCATGTGAGCGGGCAGACCGGCTACGGCGCCACCCAGGTCCTGGGCGAGCAGTTCATCAAACCCAAGAACGCCAGCAGTTCCCACTGGGGGCTATGGCTCGGCATCCTCGTCGCCCTGCTCGTCCTGATCAGCAGCGGCTTCTACGGCTGGCGCCGCACCCGCGAGACGCCCGGGTAGTTCACGCCGCTCTCTCAGGGGCGGCGGACCTTGGTGCCCGACGCGGTGTCCTCGACGACCCACCCGGACGCGACGAGCCGCTCTCTGATCCGGTCGGCGGCGGCGAAGTCCTTGGCGGCTCGGGCCTCGTCGCGCTGGCGAACGAGGGCGGCGGTCGCCGCGTCGACCTCCCCGGCGGTCGCTCGAAGCTCGAGGCCCATGGCCCCGGCGATTTCCTTGGCCGCCGCGGCCAGCGTCGCTGCCGTGTCGACGTCGCCGGCGTCGAGGGCCGCGTTGGCGCGGGTCGTCGTGTCGAACAGCAGGGCCGTCGCTTCAGGCGTCTGCAGGTCGTTGTCCATCGCCTCGACGAAGCGTTCGAGCACGGTCACATCGGCGTCAGCGCGCGGGAGGTCGCTCGTGCGCCGGGCGAAGGCGTCGAGGCTCGCGAGGCTGCGCTCGGCCCGTTCGATCGTGTCGCCGGTGACCTCGAGCGGCGAGCGGTAGTGCGACTGCAGTATCAGCAGTCGGTACGCCCGGGCGTCGGCCTGCTCGAGTAGGTCGGTGAGGTCGGTGAAGTTGCCGAGTGACTTCGACATCTTCTTGCCCTCCACCTCGACCCAGCCGTTGTGGACCCAGTGGCGGGCGAACTCGTGCCCGCCGCCCAACGCCTGCGCCCGCTCGTTCTCGTGGTGGGGGAAGGCGAGGTCCTGGCCGCCGCCGTGGAGGTCGAAGCCGTCACCGAGAAGGTCGAGGGACATGACCGTGCACTCGATGTGCCAACCGGGCCGCCCGGGGCCCCACGGTGACGGCCACGTCGGCTCACCGGGCTTCGCCTTCTTCCACAGCGCGAAGTCGAACGGCGACCGCTTGTCTTCGGCCTGCTCCAGTCGCTCGCTGGCGCCCGCCCGCAGCGACTCGAGGGGCTGACGAGCGAGGAGGCCATAGCCGGGCAGCGTCTCGATCGAGAAGTAGACGCCGTCTGACGTCTCGTAGGCGTGACCCCGATCGATCAAGCCGCCGATGAAGTCGACCATCTTCTCGACATAGGCGGTGGCGTGCGGGTCGGCGTCGGGCCGCCTGACACCCATCTGGTCCATGGCGTCGTACCACGCCTTCTCGTAAGTAGTCGTCAGCTCCTCGAACGGGATGCGTCGTTCGTTGGCGCGGGCAATGATCTTGTCCTCGATGTCGGTGATGTTCGACACGAACGTCACGTCGAGGCCGCTCCACTCGAGATAGCGACGCAGGACGTCGAACACGAGCGCCATCCGGGCGTGGCCGATGTGCGGCACGTCGTAGACCGTGGGCCCGCACACGTACATCGAGAACCTGCCCGGTTCCCGCGGCTCGACGTCGACGAGCCGCCCTTCAGCCGTGTCGTGCAGGCGCAGCACCTTCATTACCGTAACGGGCAGCCATGGGGCCCCAAGTTCCTGACAAACCGACCCTCGACGGGCTCGAGGACAAGTGGATCGAGCGGTGGGAGGTCGACGGCACCTACCGCTTCGACCGCACGCGTCAGCGCGCCGACGTGTACTCCATCGACACCCCGCCGCCGACCGTGAGCGGGCGCCTGCACATCGGCCACGTGTCCTCCTACACGCACACCGACACCATCGCCCGCTACCAGCGCATGCGCGGCAAGGCCGTCTTCTACCCGATGGGGTGGGACGACAACGGGCTCAACGTCGAGCGTCGGGCCCAGATCCACTACGGCGTCTACGTCGACACCCGACTCCACTACGACCCCGACTTCCGGCCGCCGGACCCCGTGCCGAAGAAGCCGATACCTGTCTCCCGGCCCAACTTCGTCGAGCTCTGTGCCCAGCTGACCGTCGAGCTGGAGAAGGAGTACCGCGCCCTCTGGACGCGCATCAGCCTGTCGGTCGACTGGTCGCACCTCTACCGGACGATCGGCCCCGACGTCACCCGCGTCTCCCAGCTCGCCTTCCTCCGCCTCTTCAAGCGCGAGCAGGTGTACCGGGTCGAGGCCCCGACGCTCTGGGACGTCGACTTCCGCTCGGCCATCGCCCAGGCCGAGCTCGAGGACCGCGAGGTCCCCGGCGCCTATCACCGCCTCCGGTTCCACAAGCCCGAGGGCGGCGACGTGCAGATCGAGACCACGCGGCCCGAGCTGGTGCCCGCGTGCGTCGCCCTCGTCGCTCATCCCGACGACAAGCGCTACCAGCCGCTGTTCGGCACTGAAGTCATCACGCCGCTGTTCGGCGTGAAGGTTCCGGTCCTCGCCCACGAGCTGGCCGACCCCGAGAAGGGCTCCGGCATCGCCATGATCTGCACCTTCGGCGACACGACCGACGTGACCTGGTGGCGCGAGCTCGGTCTGCCCGTGCGCAACGTCATGGGCCACGACGGCCGCCTGCGCGAGGTCGAGTGGGGTGAGCTGGAGTGGCAGTCGACCGATCCCGGTGCAGCGCGGGAGGCGTACGCCGAGCTCCAAGGCAAGACGTCGGCCCAGGCCCAGAAGCGCATCGTCGAGCTCCTCGCCGAATCCGGCGACCTCGTCGGCGAGCCCCGTCCCATCACCCACCCGGTGAAGTTCTGGGAGAACGGCACCCGCGCGCTCGAGATCGTCACCAACCGCCAGTGGTTCATTCGCTTCCCGCCCAAGGACGTGCTCCTGCAGCGGGGAGAGGAGCTGCGCTGGCACCCCGACTTCATGAAGATCCGCTACCAGAACTGGGTCGAGGGTCTCACCGGCGACTGGAACATCACCCGCCAGCGCTTCTTCGGCGTTCCCTTCCCCGTCTGGTACCCGATCGATGCCGAAGGCGACATCGACTGGAACGCGCCGATCCCGGCGAACGAAGAGCGGCTCCCCGTGGACCCGTCCAACGAGGTCCCCGACGGCTACACCGAGGACCAACGCGGCCAGCCGGGTGGATTCGTCGGTGACCCCGACGTCATGGACACGTGGGCGTCGTCGTCGATGAGCCCCGAGTTCGTCTCGGGCTGGGAGCGCGACGCCGACCTGTTCGCGCGCACGTTCCCGATGGACCTGCGCCCCCAGGCCCACGAGATCATCCGTACCTGGCTCTTCTACACGGTCGTGCGCGCCGAGCTGGAGTTCGGCCGACTGCCGTTCTCCGACGTCGCCATCTCCGGATTCGTGCGCGACCCCGACCGCAAGAAGCTGTCCAAGTCAGCGGGCAACTCGCCCGACGACCCCTTCGCCCTCATCGCCGCCCACGGCGCCGACGCTCTGCGCTACTGGGCCTGCGGCGCCCGCCCCGGGCGAGACCTCGAGCTCGACCGCAACCAGTTCAAGATCGGCCGTCGCCTCGCCATCAAGATCCTGAACGCGTCCAAGTTCGTGCTGTCGCGCCTCGGTCGCGAAGGCGAGATCACGGCGCCGCTCGACAACGCCATGCTCGCCAAGCTCGCCGACGTCGTGGACCAGGCGACGGGGGCCTTCGAGGACTACGACTACGCCACCGCCCTCGACCGCACCGAGGCATTCTTCTGGCAGTTCTGCGACGACTACCTGGAGCTGGTCAAGGGCCGGGCCTATGGCACGCAGGGCGACGACGGCGCTGCGTCGGCGAACCGGGCGCTCACCGTCGCCCTGTCGACGTTCCTCCGCCTCTTCGCCCCGGTCCTGCCCTATGTCACCGAGGAGGTGTGGTCGTGGTGGCAGGACGGCTCGGTGCACACGTCGTCGTGGCCCACCGGCGATGAGGTCCGCAACGCCGCCGGCGCCGAGAGCGCCCAGCTCGTGCTCGACGCCGCCGCCGCGGTGACCGCCGAAGTGCGACGCGCGAAGACCGAAGCCAAGGCCTCACTCCGCGCCGAGGTCGCCAAGGTCACCGTGCGCGACACCAGCGAACGCCTCGAGGCGCTGCGCGCTGCGGAGGCCGACGTCAAAGAAGCGGGCCACATCGCCGAACTCGTCACCGAGGAAGCGCCCGAACTCAGCGTCGACGTCGACCTCGCCTGACACCGCTGGTCAGTTGACCGAGCGGTCTCGGCCCTCCCAGTAGGGCTTGCGCAGCTCGCGCTTGAGGGGCTTCATGGCGCCCGACAGCGGCAGCGGCTCGCTTCGGAACTCGACTGACTTGGGCGCCTTGTAGCCGGCGATCCGCGCCTTGGCGTGCTCGATGATCTCGTCCTCGGTGGCCTGCTGGCCCTCCTTGGGCACGACGATGGCGTGGACCTGCTCGCCCCACTGCTCGCTCGGGATGCCAATGACGGCCACCTGGCCCACCGCAGGATGGCTGGCGATGGCGTTCTCGACCTCCACCGAGTACACGTTCTCGCCGCCGGTGACGATCATGTCCTTCACACGGTCGACGAGGTACAGGTAGCCGTTCTCGTCCATGCGGCCCATGTCGCCGGTGTGGTACCAGCCGCCGCGGAAGGCCTCGTCGGTCTCCTTGGGCCGGTTCCAGTAGCAGTCCATGAAGTTGCCGGCCCGGGCGCACACTTCCCCGTTCTCGCCGGCCGGAAGCAGGGTGCCTTCGTCGTCCTGGATGCTGAGGGACACGCCGATCATGGCGCGGCCCGCCGAGCTCAACAGCTCTCCACCCTGGCGATGGTCCTCGGCCGTGAGGAACGTCAGCACCGAGGAACACTCGGTCATCCCGTAGCCCTGGGTGATGTCGAGGTCGGGGAACATCTCCATCAGCCTCTCGAGCAGGGCGCCCGGCATGGGCGACGCCCCGTACGTCAGGTACTCGAGCGACGCCATGCGCTCGGGCTCGAAGCTCGGGTGGTGCAGCAGCATCGAGATCATCGTCGGAACCATCACCGTCTGGTTGACCTTGTACCTCTCGATGAGGTCGAGGGCCTGGCCCGGGTCGAACAGGGGGATGAACACCGACTGACCCCCGAGGGCGGGCACACCGAGCACAGCCGCCATCGAGGCGGCGTGGAACATCGGCGTCTGGTGCAGGTACACCCGGTCCTCACCGAGGCCGACGGCGACGGCCACGTGGTACAGGTTGAGCATCTCGGCCCGCTGGCTGAGGAGTACGCCTTTGGGCAGGCCCGTCGTCCCGCCCGTGTACATGAGGACGACAGGATCGTCTTCCTCGGGCTCCTCGGGTACGACCGGCTTGCCGGCCGTGACCAGGTCTTCGTACTTGGCGTCGTGAGGAGCGTCGCCCTCGCCGATCAGCACAACGGTGCGAAGGTTCTCGAGCTCGGGACGGGCCTTTTCGAGGTGCCCGGCAAACAGTGCGTCGGTGAAGACGACTTCGGTACCCGAGTCGTTCAGGATGAACGCCAGCTCCGACGGCGCGAGGCGGAGGTTGAGCGGGTTCACCACGCCGGCGCCCAGGTAACAGGCGTGGTAGAGCTCAAGGTACTGGTGGCTGTTGGTCGCCAGGATCGCCACCCGGTCGCCCTTGTGCACGCCGAGCTCGCTGCTCAGGGCGCTGGCCAGGCGGAGGACGCGGTCGCCGTGCTCGTTCCACGTGCCGTGGTAGTCGCCGTCGTGAAAGCCGACGCGGGACCCGTGTCGCTCCAGCGCGGGAAGCAGCTGGCGGTGGTACACGAGCTCTTTCACGCTCGGAATCTATCCGCGGGACACGTGTGTGCGAAGGGGACGAACCGTGACCGTCATGCCCACTCTCCGTGAAACCGCTTGCGTCTCCGCGTTTCGCCGAGGAACACTGTCGTAATGGTCGCTGGGGGGCGACCCGGGCGGGAGAGGACAGGAAGACCTATGCGGGCACGAATTCACGCAACGTTGGTGGTCCTCGCCGTGGTGGGCAGCACGATCGCCGCCTTCGCCACAGCGACGACGCAGACAGCACTTGCCGGTACCAATTGCGCCGTCCCACCGACGACGACCACGGCGGCGCCCACCACTACAGCTGCGCCGACGACGACAACGACGGTGGCACCGACGACGACCACGACCAGCGCGTCGACAACGACGACCACCGGCGGTTCCACAACGACGACGACCGCGGCCCCCACAACGACGACGACCGCGCCACCGCAGCCTCCGTCGGATGAGCCCGCCGTGGTGCGCGACATCACGTGGTACTTCCGTGACGCGCAGTCCACGGGTACCGCCAACCGGCTCCCGCCGACGCAGTACGGGAACCCGGGCGACATCCACATCATGGGTGACTGGGACGGCGACGGCGTCAAGACGCCGGGCGTCGTCCGCGGGAACACGTGGTACCTGGTGAACTCGCTCAACAAGCCCACGGCCGATGTCACGCTCTCCTACGGCAACCTCGGCGACACTCCCATCGTCGGTGACTGGACCGGGTTGGGGCACGACAGCCCCGGAGTCCGCCGCGGGATCACGTTCTACGAAAAGAACCAGCTGACGACCGGCACCGCCGACCAGGTCATTCCCTTCGGCAACCCCGATGACATCCCGGTTGTCGGCAACTGGGACGGCGCCAACCCCGGCGGCAACAGCTGCGACACGCCCGGCGTCTTCCGGGCCGGGACGTGGTTCCTCGCCAACAGCAACGCGTCGAACGCCACGGCCGCCACGTCGTTCGGTTACGGCGACGCCGGTGACCATCCTCTGGCCGGTGACTGGGACGGCAACGCCGCCGACACTCCCGGCGTCGTCCGCGGGAACACGTGGTACCTGGTGAACCTGCTCAACAAGCCGACCGCAGACACCACCTTCTCCTACGGCGACATCGGCGACGAACCGCTCGTGTGGAACCCGCACGGCCACCCGATCCCGACGACGACCACCACGGCCCCGGCGACCACGACGACAACGTCCGGAGCGACGACCACGACGTCTGGCGGGTCCACCACGACAACGACTGGTGCCAGCACGACCACCACCACCGGCGGGTCAACGACGACGACGAGCGGCGGATCAACGACGACGAGTTCAGCGCTGTCTATTCCGTAGCCACCACACGGTGACCCGGCCCTGACGCGGCCGGGCGCGACAGGATGAGGGCGTGATCGTCGTACACGCCCTCGCCTTCGTCGCGGGCTTGGCCGTGGTCGGCTGGGTGCTGTACTCGGCGATGGTGACCGTCGTCCTGCCCCGGGGCGAGCCGGTCGTCCTGACCAGGGTCGTCTTCGTCGCCTGGCGTCGCCTGTTCGTGTTCTTCGCGACCCGGGTCCGCACGTTCCTGACCCAGGACCGCATCATGGCGCTCCTCGCGCCTGTCGCCCTCCTCACGCTCCCGGTCGTCTGGCTGGTCCTCATCCTGGGCGGCTACACGGGCATGTTCTGGGCCCTCGGTCGTGTCGCCCTGCGCGGCGCGTTCGTCGAAGCCGGCTCGCTGTTCACGTTCACGTTCCAGACGCCGGCCGGCCTGCCCCAGACCGTGCTCTCCTACAGCGAGGCCGCCCTCGGGCTCGGACTCGTGGCCCTGTTGATCTCCTACCTGCCGTCGATCAACGCCTCGTTCTCCCGCCGCGAGCAGCTGGTGACGCTGCTCGAGACCCGCGCCGGCAATCCCCCGTCGGTGCGCGAGATGCTCCGCCGCTTCTACATCATCCACGGGCTCGACGAGCTCGGGCCGCAGTTCGCGCTGTGGGAGCAGTGGTTCGCCGACGTGGAAGAGACCCACACCTCCAACGCGGCGCTCGTGAACTTCCGCTCGCCGATCCCCACCCGCAACTGGTTGACGTCGGCGGGCGCCGTGCTCGACTCGGCGTCGTTTGCCGCGTCGACGCTGGACCGCCCCCGCGAACCCCGGGCCGAGCTGTGCATCAGAGCCGGCTACCTGTGCCTTCGCCACATCGCCTTCGTGTTCGGCATCCCCCACCGGCACGATCCCTCGCCGACCGACGCCATCAGCGTCACCCGGGAGGAGTACGACGAGGTCTACGACCAACTCCTGGGCGACGGCCTGCCGCTCAAGCAGGACCGCGAACAGGCCTGGCGTGACTTCGCCGGTTGGCGCGTGAACTACGACGACGTGCTGGTGCCGCTCGCCCGGCTCATCCTGGCGCCCGAGGCGCCGTGGTCGTCGGACCGCACGATGTATTCGATGCCACGCGTGCCGATCGTTCGCCGCCGTCGTCGTGTGCACGGGTGACCAGGCGGGCCACGAGGTAGGCGAGCGCGAGGGTGACGAGGCCGCCGACACCGTCGAGGATGTAGTGGTTGGCCGTCACGACGACGGCGAAGAAGGTGACGATCGGGTGCAGGACCAGGAGCACCTTCGCCACCCGGTTGCGCACGACAGGCACCGCCGCGCACGCGCACCATGTCGACCAGCCGATGTGCAGGCTGGGCATGGCGGCAAAGGCGTTCGCCATCGGTCCGGCCTCCGCCTTGCCGATGGCTCCCCACCCGCCGTAGTGCGACGCGTCGAAGAAGCCGAAGTGCACCTGTAGGAGGCGAGGCGGGAGCGTCGGGTACAGCCAGAACCCGAGCAGGCTGATGGCCAGCATGAAAGCGGCTGTGTTGCGCCACAGCACATAGCGCCTGAAGTGCCAGTGGAAGAGATAGACGAGCACGAGCGCCGGCACGACGAAGTGCATGAGGCCGTAGTAGACGTTCCAGAACCTGATGGCGTACTCGTTCAGGTGCGACGTCGTCGGCACCTCGCACGCCGGCGCGCACGGCAGGATCCAGTGCTCGACCCGCGCCTCGTGGAAGATGTGGAGGAAGCGCTCCGTCGAGATGAGGTGGCGGGCGTGGATGACGGCGTCGAGCCGCGAGCCCTCGACCTTGGAGCGCACGAACTCGAACAGGTTGTAGTACCCGTAGCAAATCGCTGCCTGCAGCAGCCAGAAGTTCCACCACCGCCGCCGGGAGTCGCCCACAGCGGCCATGTCTACCTGCGGCGGCGGTCGCCTCCTGCCTCGCGCTCGAGGCGCGCCTCTCGAAGGCGGTCGACGCCGTCCTCGACGGTCGGCATGTTCGGCGGCTTGTGCAGCTGGGCCCGGAGGCGCTGGCGCAGCTTGTCGATCTCATCAGCGAGCTGCGGTGACTCGGCCGCGAAGACGGGATCGGTCTCGTACTCGTCGAGAGCGTCGAGGACCTCCTGCTCGGCCTCCTCAGGGGTCGCCGGCTCGTCGTCCCGCAGCCGGAGCGGACGTGCCCGGCGCAGAATGGCGCTCGCCATCCAGACGTCCTGGACGCGCCACAGCAGGGCGTCCGCCCGGCGGCGTTCGTCGGCCAGGCGCTGGTCAGCGCGCTCCCGCACAGCGGTCAGCAGCTCCTCGGCCCGACGGATGACGTCGTCGCGGTCGCGCTCGAGTTCGGCGATGCGTGTGCGGGCGGCGGACACCTCGGCCGTCAGCCGGGCCACGTCGATGTCGGCCGTGTGCCGGGCGTCGTCGGCCGCGGCCCGGCG
>CADDZP010000095.1 GCA_902812475.1 Actinomycetota bacterium
GCGTTGAAGGCGCTCGGTCCCGAGTACGACAACGGCGACGTGCCCAAGCAGTGGGACGCCCTCCTCGACGGCTGGCACAAGAGCGGCGCCCTTCCCGTCAACGGTCGCGACGTGCAGTTCGTCTACCGCAGCTACAACGTGCTCAACCTGGCCGACCAGCGGGCGGCGTGCTCGAGCCTGATCCAGGACAGCGGTGTGTTCGCCGTCGTCGGCGTCGCCTACTTCGCCGTCGGCAGCGACTGCGTGGCCCGTCAGTACAAGACGCCGATGCTGACGTCCGACGGCCCGGGCGCCGACGTGTTCAAGCTCGGGTGGCCGTACCTGTTCAGCATCGACGAATCGGCCGACCGCACGCTGATGAACATGCTCCTCTGGGCGGACAGCCGGGGAGCGCTCAGGGGCAAGAAGATCGGCATCTACTACGCCCAGGACGGCCTCGAGCCCCAGCTGGTCGACCGCGCCGTTCGCCCCACGCTCGCCCGTCTCGGCTACAAGCTGGCCGCCGAGGCGACGACGTCGGCCAACGACACCAACGGCGGCCCCGAGGACGCGGTGGCCGTCCAGCGTTTCCGCGCTGCCAACGTCGACCTCGCCCTCCTGCTCACGTCCAAGACGGGGTTCCTGCAGGCGGCCAACGCCCAGGGCTACAAGCCGACGTTCATCGACAGCGACTACCTCTACGGGACCAGCGACGTCACGACCTCGACGTATCCGGCGGCGGAGTGGAACGGCACGTACGGGATCACCGTGACCCACCGCGGTGAACCGGCCGCGGGCATCGGCCTGAACCCCGCCCAGGAGGCGTGCCTGCAGAACTACGAGCGGTACTCGCACTCGAGCGTCGCCCGCCCCGGCAAGACGGGCCACGAGGCGGCCGTGTTCGCCTACATCCTCACGTCGTGCGACGAGGGCAACCTTCTCCTCGATGCCATGCGGGCCGCCGGGCGCGACCTCAACGCGGCGTCGCTGGTCGCCGCCTTGGAGGCGGTGCACGACCGACCGCTTCTGCGGTACTCGGCGATCACGTTCTCGCCGACGCGCCACGACGGCGTCGACACGGGCCGCACGTTGCTGTGGCAGTCGAGCTGCACCTGCTACGTCGCCCAGGGCGACTTCTTCCCGCTGCCGGTGCGCTGAGTCCTACGTCGGTGTGACTTCCACGTAGACGTTGGGCACGCGCCCGCTGAAGGCGGTGTAGATCCGGCGGCCCAGCCCGTAGTTCGACTTGATCGCCTGCTCGGCAACGGCTGCTTCGCTGTCGTCGAGCACGCGCGCCTTGCCGGCGAAGGGCGGACCGAGCGGCTTGCCGCGGGTCGTGCACGGGGCGACGAGCACGTCGGGGTTGTTGCGGATGCGCTTGACCTTGAACCCGTCAGGACTGGTCTGGAAGTAGACCTTGCCGTCGGCGACGCCGAACCAGAGCGGTGACGGGATGGGCTGGCCGTTCTTGCGGTAGCTCACGAGCACGCAGTACTCGCGACCCTCGAGATCGTCGACCGAGCCGGTCGGCTCGGCGGTGGCGACGCTGGCGGCGTCGCCGCTGCGCATGCGGTCGTAGAACCGGTCGCTCGCCTTTGCCAGTCGCTCGATGACCCCCACGCGCCGCAGCCTACGGTGAGGGCCTGTGCGGCTGCTGAACCAAGCTCACGGCCAAGGGACCGAGCGCATTCGGCGGGAGTACCCCGACGTCGACGTCGTCGAGGTGCCCATCGAGGGCGACGTCGATCCGTCCGTCGAAGGCGACGCCCTGCTGGCGCTGACGCTGGCGTCCAACCTCGACCAGCTGGTCCCGCGGGTGCGCTGGGTGCACAGCTTCAGCACCGGCGTGGACGGCCTGCCCGATGCGGCCTTCAGCGCCGAGGTGCTGACGTGTTCCCGTGGTGCAGGCGCCGTGCCCATCTCGGAGTTCGTGCTCGCGGCCATGCTCGCCTTCGAGAAGAAGATGCCCGAGGTGTGGATCCACGACGTTCCCGAGCACTGGAACTTCGCCGACCTCGGAGGCCTGTGCGGGCGCTCGCTGGGCATCGTCGGCCTCGGCGGCATCGGCGAGGCGGTCGCCCACCGCGCCCGGGCGTTCGGCATGGAGATCAGCGCCTTCCGCCGTCGTCCTCTCCCGAGCCCGATCCCCGACGTGCGCATGGTCTCGACGGTTGAAGAGCTGGTCGCAGGCGCCGACCACATCGTCATCGCCGCTCCGTACACGCCCCGGACCCACCGCATGTTCGACGCCGGCGTGTTCAAGGCCATGCGACCCGGCGCCCATCTCGTCAACATCGCCCGAGGCGGATTGGTCGACCAGGACGCCTTGCACGCCGCCCTCGACGACGGCACGGTCGCCACGGCGACGCTCGACACCGTCGACCCCGAGCCGCTGCCGGCCGGCCACTGGATGTACACCCACCCGAAGGTCCGCCTCAGCCCGCACGTCTCGTGGAGCTCGCCCGAGGGCGGCCGCAAGATCTTCGAGCTGTTCCTGGAGAACCTCGGTCGCTACCTGCGTGGCGAGCCCCTCGAAGGTGTCGTCGACAAGGAGGAGCGCTACTGACCCGGCTGTCCGCCCTCCTTGCCGAACCGGGCGTCGAAGAGGTCGTCTCGCTGGCCGGGCCCGTCGGGTTCCTGGCGTTGCACGGCGGGGGACAGGACCGCGTCACCGACGTCATGGCCTCACGTGCTGCGGCGTCGTCCGGCGCGTCGCTGTACGCCGTGGTGCAGCCGCCGACGCTGCGCTGGCACATCCCGTCGTATCGCTACGCGCCGGACGACTCGCCCGGGTTGCGAGGGTTCCTCGATCACGTGCGGCTGGTGATCTCCGTGCACGGCTACGGCGTCGACAGTTGGCGCATGGACTGGCGTCCGCCCGGCTTCGACGCGACCAGGCTCGGGCAGTTCCACGCCCGCGAGGCGTTCCTCATCGGCGGCCGCAACCGCGACCGGGCCGCCGACTTGGCCGCACGTTTGCGGGCCGCCCTGCCGGACTACGAGGTGTGGGACGACCTCGACCGCATCCCGCCCAAGGCCAGCGGCCAGGACCCCCGCAACCCCGTGAACCTGGCGGCCGAGGGCGGCGTCCAGGTCGAGTGCCCGCCACGCGTGCGCGGCCTGGGTCCGACGCCCTGCCCTCAGGACACGGCGACCCTGATCGACGTCCTCGCCGACACCGCGGCGGCCTGGACATGAGCGCGCGTGTCGGGCTGCTGCACCCGGGCGCCATGGGCGCCGCCATAGGCGCGGTATTGCACGCGGCGGGCTCGGACGTCGTCTGGGCGAGTGAGGGTCGGAGCGCGGCGACGCGTGCGCGAGCGGAGCAGGCGGATATCCGAGACGCGCGCACACTTGCGAGCCTGGCCGGCGAATGCGATGTCGTCGTTTGCATCTGCCCACCGCACGCAGCCCTCGAGGTGGCCGAGGCGGTGGCGGCCGTGGGCTTCGCCGGGACGTACGTCGACGCCAATGCCGTGGCACCGGCAACCGTGCACCGGATCGGTTCGATCGTCGGGCGGGCGGGTGCCACGTTCGTCGACGGAGACCTCATCGGCGGTCCGCCGCACCCGGGCGGGCCCACGCGGCTGTATCTGTCGGGCCCGGCAGCGCCGTCCGTCGCTGCCGTCCTCAGCGGCCCCGGCCTCGAGTCGGTCGCCCTCGACGGCGACGTCGCCGCGGCCTCGGCACTGAAGATGTGTTACGCGGCGTGGACCAAGGGAACGACCGCACTGCTCCTGGCCATCCGCGCCGCCGCCCGCCAGCTCGACGTGGAAGACGCGCTCCTCGCCGAGTGGGACCGTACGCAGCCAGGTCGCCGAGATCGCTCGGAAGGCGCCGTCGGCTCCGTCCCGAAGGCATGGCGGTTCATCGGCGAGATGCAAGAGATCGCCGCGACGTTCGCCGGCGTCGGCCTGCCTGACGGCTTTGTCCTCGCGGCAGCCGACGTCTATCGCCGGCTCGAAGCGTTCCAGCACGCCGACGTCACACTCGACCGAGCCCTGGACGCGCTGTTGGCGACGCCCGACGACGAGGAATGGCGCCTGGCGAATCGCATGAACTGGGACGAGCGCGCGGCCATTCACGTGCGCTCGCAGTTCTACGACGTCGACGGGTGGCTCCGCGATCGGCGGGGCCCTCGCGCCTGGGAGACGGCGGCGCTGGGCGACGTCTCCGGGCTGAGCCTCGTGCAGCTGCAGTGTCATTTCGGCCTCGACACGTTGGCGTGGGCAAGGGCGGGCGCCACAGTCACCGGGATGGACTTCTCGTCCGTGGCGATCGCCAGCGCCGTCGAGCTTGCCGGGAAAGCCGGCCTCTCGGACCGGGCCCGGTTCGTGCGTGCAGACGTGGACGATGCGGCGCGTGCTCTGGACGGCGAGACGTTCGACATCGCCTACGTCAGCCTTGGCTCGTTGTGCTGGTTGCCGAGCGTGGAGCGCTGGGCGCAGCAGCTCGGCCTCCTCGTCCGCCCCGGCGGGCGCCTGTACGTCCACGACAGCCACCCGTTGTCGTGGGCACTCGCCGACGATTCGATGACCGTCGAGCACACGTACTTCGAGGAGCAGCGTCCGTTCGTCAGCGAGTCGCCCCGCACGTACACCGACAGCGGCGTCGACATCGAGAACCAGCGCGGGTACGAGTGGAACCATTCGCTCGGGGAGATCGTCAGCGCCTTGATCGCCAACGGGTTCGTGATCGAGTCCCTGGCGGAGCACGACTGGACGGTTTGGCGCCGCTTCAAATGGCTCACCGAGCAAGCGGACAGGCGCTGGACCACACCGCCCGGCCGGCCACGCGCGCCATTGAGCTTCACCATCCTGGCGTCGAAACCGTTCCAGCGTTGACGGCCCGGGACCAAAGCACGGGCGGTTTCGCGTCGTGGGACGGCTGTCGTGCGTCCTGCTCGTCCCGATTCGAACGACGGCGCGGACATCCGAAATTCGTGAATACGATCTCGTGCACCGGACGGGCTTTTCCGGCGACCGATTGCTCCCTTTTCGGCGACCGTTGGAGTGCGGGAGATCGTCCGTCCGGCGGCGCCTCCTGGAGGGCTCGCAGTTGGCAACCCGATCCAGCGGCGGGGCTGAGGCGGGCATCGACGCTCGCGGTCGTAGGCGTCGTATAGGCCGTACTACGACCGCCAGGACGCAAGAATCGTGCCGGTGGGCGCGCTTGTCGTCGTGACGGGGCCGCCGGGGGCGGGCAAGTCGGTTGTCGGACGGGCTCTGGCCGATCGGTTCGACCGCAGTGTGCTCGTCGCCGGCGACGAGTTCTTCGGCTTCTTGGCACGCGGGCGCATCGATCCGTGGTTGCCGGAGTCACACGCGCAGAACGAAATCGTCACCCGCGCCGCCGCGTTGGCGACGGGGGAGTACGTGCGCGGGGGGTACATGACGGTCTACGACGGCGTGATCGGGCCTTGGCTCCTCGAGACGTTCGCGCTGGCCACGGGTCTGCAGTCGCTGGAGTACGTCATCCTGCAGCCGTCGGTCGAGCGGTGTGTCGACAACGTGCGGACCCGCACCGGCCATGCCTTCTCAGACGAAGGTGCGACGCGCAAGATGCACGACGAGTTCGCCAACGCCACCATCGACCGGCGCCACGTCGTCATCGAACCCCCCGACGGCGTCGACGCGGTCGTGGACCTCGTTCTCTCCGGCGTGGCCGAGGGACGGTTCCGCTACGACGTCAGGTCGCCAGGAGTTCCTCGCGGAGATCCCGCTTCATGACCTTGCCGGCCGGGTTGCGGGGGAGCGGCTCGTCACGGAACCAGAAGCGCACGGGGACCTTGAAGGCGGCCAGGCGTTCGGCCACATGGGCCTTGAGCTCCTCCTCGGTCACCGACGCGCCCGGGCGCAGCTGGACCACGGCGCCCACCTCTTCGCCGAGCACCGGGTGGGGGATGCCGATCACTGCCGCTTCCGTCACGGCCGGGTGCTCGAAGAGCACGCCCTCGACCTCGACGCAGTAGATGTTCTCGCCGCCGCGGATCAACATGTCCTTGGCCCGGTCGACGATGTACACGAACCCCTCGTCGTCGATGCGGGCGACATCGCCGCTGTGCAGCCAGCCATTGGTGAAGGTCTCGGCCGTGGCCTCGGGCCTGTTCCAGTAGCCCTTGACGATGTTCGGGCCCTTGATCCACAGCTCGCCGACCTCGCCGGGCGGCAAGGCATTGCCGCTCTCGTCGACGACCTTCACCTCGACGACGGGCACGGGCGGGCCGACGCTGTCGGGCTTGCGCTCGTAGTCGACGCCGGCGTTCATCGTGCTGACCGACGAGGTCTCGGTGAGCCCGTAGCCGTTGGACGCCGACCCGGTGGGGAAGTGCTCCTTGATGCGCTTCACCAGCTCGGGCGGCGCGGGGGCGCCGCCGTAGCCGATGGCCTTGACCGTCGACGTGTCACGCTTGGCGAAGTCGGGGGAGTCGAGGACCTGCCACACCATCGCCGGCACGCCGCCGAAGTTGGTGACTTGTTCCCGCTCGATCAGCTCGAGGGCCCGCTCGGGGTCCCACTTGTACATGATCACCAACTTGCCGCCGAAGGCGGTGTTGGCCACGAGCACCGAGTGGCAGCCGGTGGCGTGGAAGAACGGCACGCTCAACAACGACGAGTTCTGCTGTCCGCTCCCCGCCGCCAGCCCGCCGTCGTCCGGCCCCTTCGCCTGCAGGCCGCTGCGCATGGCGACGAACCCGAGGCTCATGAGGTTGCCGCAGATGTTGCGGTGGGTGCCGAGGGCACCCTTGGGCCGGCCTGTCGTGCCCGACGTGTAGAAGATGGTGGCGTCGTCGTCGGGCTCGAGGGTGACGTCCGGCAGGGCGGCATCGGCGGGGACGTCGCCGAGGACGTCGTCGAACCGCTCGTGGCCCTCGTCGACATCGCCTTCGGCGCGGGCCACGATGACGTGCCGCAGGTCAGGGACATCGCCCCAGTGGGGCCGGAGGCGCTCCTCCCGCTCGGCGTCGGCGAACAGGACGACCGACCCTGAGTCGGCCAGGCCGTAGGCCAGCTCCTCGCCCGTCCACCAGGCGTTGAGGGGGACGACGATGGCGCCGGCCGCCGCCGCTGCCCAGAACGCCACCGGCCACTCGGGGAAGTTCCGCATGGCGATGGCCACACGGTCGCCCTTGTTGACGCCGTACTCGTCGACGAGCCTGGTCGCCAGGTGGGCGGCGGCGCGGAAGTGCTCCTCGAAGGTCATGCGCTCGTCCTCGTAGACGAGGAACGTCTGGTCGCCGTGGCCCCTGCTCATCTCCAACACGGCCCGCAGCGACGGCGGCGCGTTCTTCCACACCTTCATGGGGGTCCCGCGCACGACCTCTTCGCCGACCTCGAAGATCTGCCCCGGCGCGGTCAGGACCTCCGTCGCCTCCGCGATCGTCATTGCCATGGGCTCCGCCCCTACTCGTGCCGCCTTCGGCGGCGCTCCTCTTGTTCGGAGCGGTCGCTGTCGAGCTCACCTCGACACCGCCCGCTCATATCAGTCGAGCCTACGGGCGTACACGACCACGCCGCGCTTGGTGACGTCGAGCGGTGTCTCGACCCGGGCGGCGGCCGCCTCCGCCTCCTCGGACGCCATGAACCGGCCCACCAGGTAGTCGCGTACGGCCTCCTGGTCCGGGAGGTGGACGTACGGTCCGTCCCAGCGGTCGACCTCGACCTCGTTGAAATGGCGGCCGACCATCTCGGGCGCAACCTCGGCGTCGAAGCTGACGGGGCCGACGTCGTGGACGTGTTTGAGCTCGGGTGAGTCGTGACGACTGTTGGTGCAGGCGATGAGCAGCCCGCCAGGGCGGAGCACGCGCTTGCCTTCGGCGATGGCGGTCTGGGGGTCGGGCAGGTGGTACAGCATCCACAACAGGGCCACGGCGGCGAAGCTCTCGTCCGGGAACGGCAGCGAGCGGGCGTCGGCCATGACTGCCGGTCTCGGCGCCCGAGCGAGCATGGCCGGCGAACGGTCCGCGCCCACCCACGGCCAGTCCGACGGCAGGCGTGCTCGGAGCCTTCCGTCGCCGCACCCGACGTCGAGGACCGGTCTGAGGTCTTCGGCCACGATCCGCTCGGCCACGGGCCCGTGCACATCCGTCGCCGCGAACCGCTTCCCGACGCTCACGATCGTCCGCCACCGCCCCGGGTTGTCGTCGTAGTCCGACTGGAGGTGCGGCATAGTTGCCATCGTGCCCGACCCAGACGCAGGCGAGATAGTCGACGAATCGTGGTTCACGGTCGTGCTGGGCGTCCTCGTCGGGGCCGTGCTTCTCTGGTGGCGCCGATCGAGACGGAGGCGTTGACGTGGACGACCGTGTGACGCGGGTCAGCGAACTTCTTCACGAAGCGGGGGAGACGCACCACCAGGTGTTTCGGATCGTGGACGGCGCCGACGACGACTGGGCGACGTGGTACTCGGACTGGTTGGTCAAGCTGTCCGAGCTCCCCGACGTGCTCGGTGCGACGCCCGTCAACAGCGAACTGACGTGGCTGCTCGTCCAGCTCGACAAGGACTACACGAAGGCCGCACCGGGCGAGCGCTGGGAGGAGTGGTACGCGGAGCGAGTCGTGCGCCACTTCGGCGCGTGAGTCAGCGGCGACGACAGGGGTGCCTGGCATTCGGGGGCGCCGGTCGGTAGCCTTTCCGGCACCGCGGCGGGAGTAATTGGTCGCTGTCGCGCGCGCGAATTGCGATGACGTGGACTAGTCGAGGCGGCAGAGCACTGGCGGTGCTCATTGTGATGGCGGCGTCTGTCGCCGTGCTCAGCGCGGGCTCGCCCGTGAGCACGCCGGCGTCGGCCGACCCGGTCAACTACGCCGTCGGGCCCCAGGGATTCGACGCCTGCACGAGGCCGGCGCTGTCGAGCATGCAGGCGTGGAGGTCGAACTCGTCGTACCGCGCCTATGCCATGTACATCGGCGGCGTCAACCAGCGCTGCTCCCAAGGCGGGACCAACAGCTACATCGCCTCGCTGCACGGGCAGGGCTGGAACATCGTTCCGATCTATGTCGGCCAGCAGGCGCCCTGCGTGAGCCAGCCGGGTCTGGCCACCTTCCCGACGGACCCCACGGGTGCCTGGAACGCGGGCGTGAACGACGCCAACGACGCCTTCAACCAGTTCGCGTACGCCTGGCAGCTGGGCGCCCCGCCGGGTGTCATCTACAACGATCTCGAGCCTTTCTCCGATCGCGGCTTCCCGACGGGCTCGTGCAGCGTGGCTGCCATCAACTACCTGGGCGCGTGGAACACGGTGCTGCAGAACCGGGGCCTGAAGGCGGGCGTGTACGGCGGCGCCGCCAGCACGATCAAGCTCATGTACTGGTACGTCGCCCAGCACACGTCGTTCCGCCCGCCCGACAACATCTGGATCGCCAGCTGGGGACCGTGCGGGCCGGGCCCCAACTACTGCACGTACCTTCCGAACGCCAGCGTCTTCGACGGCTCGTTCGTCCGGCCCTACGTCCCTGACCAGTACTGGTTCTACGACCAGCGTCTGTACCAGTACAACGGGACGCACACCGAGAGCTATGGCGGCGTGTCGATCTCCATCGACTCCGACTGCCTCGACGGCCAGACGCTCGGCCCGTTCGCACCGAGGGTCAACCAGGCATGCGCCAATCCGTACCGGTGACCTCGGCCCGGCGGCGTACGCCAATCGTGGCGGTGGCCCTCGTCGCCGCCCTCGCCGCCGGCGTCGTCGCGTTCATGGCCGCCTGCGACGGCCGACGTCCGACCGTGCTCGGGACGGCGCCTGCGTCGGGCGCCGGAGCTGACGTCGCACAGGCGCAGCTGCTCGCCGGAGGGCGGGGCTGGGCCCTGACGACGACCGGCCTGTACTGGACGGCCGATGGCGCCCGTTCGTGGACCGACGCCACGCCAGACGGCGTGTCGCCGTCCACCATCAGCGGTGTCCTCTTCCAGCCCGACGGCCACGGATGGGTGGTCTCCTCGGACACGAGCGGTGTCCACATCGCCCGCGGTGCAGTGGGCTCGACGTGGCGGACGTCGGCGCTGAAGGCCCGCACACCGGCCATGGGCCGCTTCGGTCCGGCCTCGCTGTCGTTCGTCGACCCTCTCCACGGGTGGCTGCTCCTGGACGCCGGCTCGCACGGCCCGTTCGCACCGGGCCAGCTGTTCCGCACGAGCGACGGCGGCGCCACGTGGGTACCGGTCTCCTCGCCCGCCTTCGGCTCGATCCGCTTCGTCTCGAGCGCCGTTGGCTACCTGGCGGCGCGGGCCAACGGTCCCAAGCCGTCGACGTTGTACGTCACCCACGACGGCGGCACGTCGTGGACACCAGCCTCGCTTCCGACGCCGGCCCGCCACAGCGCCGACGTCCGCCTTGTCGACGCCCCGCCGGTCGTCAACGGCACCACGGCGACGGCCGTCGTCGGCTGGGTGGCCAACGACGGAACCCGCAGGGGCCTCACCAGCTACGCCAGCCCCGACGCCGGGCGCACGTGGTCGCTGGTGACCGATCAGGATGCGCCCCCCGGCGCTGCCGCCGTCTCGTGGGCCGCTGCCGCGGGTACGCCGGACGTCGGCATCGTG
>CADDZP010000096.1 GCA_902812475.1 Actinomycetota bacterium
GGGGCGTTGGACCGGCCTGGGTGTGCTGGGTGCCGTCGGGCTCGGTGGCCCACGGCGCCGGCCGGCCCCATTCGTCGTCGAAGACCAGCTCGGCCAGCGGGCGGCGTCGCACGGGCCCGTGGTGCCCTTCGGGGTATCCGAGGGGAATGGTGGCCGCGACGGCGACGCCCTCCGGAACGCCGAGGAGCTGGCGGAGCTCGTCCTCGACCGGCGCGTGCCACATGGTCATGACCCCGCCGAGACCGCGCGCCCGGGCGGCGAGCAGGAGGTTCTGGCAGGCCGGGTACACCGAGTTGCCCTCATAGGGGTTCGTCGGCCGGTAGCGGACGAGACAGGCGAGCACGACCACGGGCACCTGCTCGAAGTGGTCGACGAACTGCTGCATGGCCCGCTCGAGGCGAGCACGCGGCGAGTCGCCCTCGCCCCCGCCGTAGCCGTCGGCCTGGCGCTTGGCGTCCCACGATTGGCGGAACGAGCGCCCGAGCAGCGCCTTCGCCTCCCTGGCCTTGGGACCGTCCCGCAGCACGAGGAAGCGGAAGGGCTGGCGGTTGGACCCCGACGGCGCCCGAGTGGCGGCGAACAGGATCGCCGCCAGCTCGACGTCGGGAACCGGGTCGGGCCGGAACCGCCTGATGGCCCGGGTCGTGGTGATGCCCTCGAGGAGGCCCACCGTGTCAGGAGGCAGTCGCACCTCCCGACCGTATGTCGCTAGAAGGTCTCGACGACTTCCTCGGACTGCTCGACCAGCGAGCGGACCTCGGACGCACGGAACCGGCGATGGCCGCCGAGCGTGCGGATAGAGGTCAGCTTGCCCGAGCGGGCCCAGCGGCTGACGGTCTTGGGGTTCACCCTGAACAGCACGGCCACCTCGGCGGGCGTCAGGAGGGGATCGGGACCTTCGCGGTCGGTTGCCATTGCTTCTGCCTTCCTGTCCGGTTGCCTCCTCACTATCGGTGAGCGTGCAATGGAACTGGATAGCCCACTGTGACCAATTTGCGAGAGGCCCAAGGCGACTAGTCCGAAATGTGTCCCGGAAATGACCACACCGAGTCATGGTGCGGTTTGCGCTCGTCCTGCAGACTCTCCTCAAAGGGGACAGGCGACGTGGACTGCGCGCTGGGGACGACCTGCATCGGAGGGGCAAATGGCAGGAAGAGACGACCGGGCCTGGTGGACAGCCGCCGATCTCGGGTGCCTGGTCGCCGGCGTTGCGGCCATGTTGGTGGTCGCCCTGCGGTCCGACGTGTCGGTGGCGGCGCCCGTACTCATCGCCGGTGTCCTCCTCCTCTTCGCCTGTCGCCGCTGGCGTGAGGTGGCGGCGACGCGTGCGGCAACCACACGGTGGGCCCACAGCGACGCCCTCACCGGCTTGCCCGATCGCGTCGTCTTCCAGCAGCGACTCGATGCCGCCCTCGGCCGGCCAGCACGCGGCTGTGTCGGTGTCCTCGTCGTCGACGTCGACGCCTTCTCCACGGTCAACGCCAACTACGGGCTGGCCGGCGGCGATCGTCTCCTGGCGTCGGTCGCCCAGCGGTTGCACGCCGTGCTCGGCCAGGACGACCTGCTGGCCCGCCTGGCGGGTGACCAGTTCGCCATCCTTGGCGCCAACCTCTACGACGGCCGCCACGCCGAGCAGGTCGCCGAACGTGTCCGTCACTCGCTGGTCCGACCCTTCAATGTGGACGGCGAGCAGGTGTGGATCACTGCGTGCATCGGCGTGGCGCTCGACGACAGCGGGAGTGCGTCCGCGAGCGCCTTGCAGCACGACGCCGAAGAGGCACTCGAGCGGGCCAAGGCCGCCGGTGCCGGCCGCCACGTCGTACTCGACCATTCGATGCGCGCTGCCCGGGCCGATCGCGACGACCTCGTGCAGCGGCTGCGGACGGCGCTGCGCCACGGGCAGTTCCGGCTGCGCTACCAACCCCTCGTTTCGCCCGCCGACGCGCACATGGTCGGCGTAGAAGCGTTGCTGCGTTGGGACGACCCCGATCGCGGCCAGATTCAGCCCGACGAGTTCGTCCCGCTGCTCGAGGAGACGGGCCTCATCGTGCCCGTGGGCGCGTGGGTGCTCGAGGAGGCGTGCCGGCAGACAGCGCTGTGGCGTCGCCTCGGACGTGCGGGCGCCGACCTTCGGATCTCGGTCAACGTGGCGCCCCGTCAGCTCGCCCAACCGGATTTCGCGGCGACCGTGGCGAGGGCCCTCGAGACGAACGCCGTCAACCCGCGCAACCTCTGCCTCGAGATCACCGAGGCGGCCCTCATCACCGACGTCGACGCCGCCCGCGGAGAGCTGGCGAAGCTGCACGACATCGGCGTCAGCCTCGCCGTGGACGACTTCGGCACGGGGTACTCGTCGGTCGGCTACGTGCGCCAGTTCCCGCTCGACGCCGTCAAGATCGACAAGTCCTTCGTGCAGGGCCTCACCGCCGGTGCCGAGGACGCGGCCATCGCCCACGCCATCATCAAGATGGCCCACGCCCTGGGGCTGTCGACCGTCGCCGAAGGCGTCGAGAACGCCGAGGAGCTCGACCGCCTCCAACAGCTGGGGTGCGACCTCGTCCAGGGCTTCTACTTCGCCCGGCCCCTGACCGCGGAGGCTGTCGGAAGTCTCCTCGAGACGGGCCAACAACTGGCCGTCGCATAACAGCCGTACGCTCGGCGCGTGAACGCCGGGCGCTTCGAGCGGGCGATCGCCGCCATCGACGCGGCCAACGCCGACGACCCGAACCGCATCGTCGCCCGGGGTGCGGAGCGGCCCAAGGAACTGGCCCACGCCGAGCTGGCGACCGAGTGGGTGCAGCGGCTGCGGCCCGACGCCAGCGAGGAACTGCTCCTGGCGGCACGGGCGCACCACCTGCGCCGGTGGTCGATCCCTCGGTCGTCCTATCCCGAGGGTCGCAGTGGCTACCTGCGCTGGCGACGCGAGTTGCAGAAGCAGCACGCCGCCGACATCGGCCGCATACTGAGCGCCGAGGGCTACGACGAGGACGCCATCGCCCGCGTGCAGGACATCGTCCAGAAGCGCCGCCTCGCGACCGACCCCGAGGTGCAGGCCTTCGAAGACGCCCTGTGCCTCGTCTTCCTGGAGACGCAGCTGAACGACTTCGCCGAGCGCTACGCCGACAAAGCCGACGACGTGCTGGCCAAGACGATGGACAAGATGAGCGACGCAGGACGGTCGCTTGCTGCCGCCCTCATCGAAGGGGCGGCCCATGGCTGAGCCGGGGGAGGACCGCATCCTCACTGTGCCCAACGTGGTGACGGTCGTGCGTCTTCTCTGTGTGCCCGTCTTCCTGTGGCTGCTGTTCGACCAGCACGAGCGGGCCCAGGCCGCCTTCCTGCTCGGTTTCCTCGGTGCCACCGACTTCGTCGACGGGTACGTCGCCCGCCACTTCCACCAGGTGTCTTCGGTTGGGAAGGTGCTCGATCCGCTCGCCGACCGGATTCTCTTGATGGTCGGCGTCAGCGCCATCCTGGTGGACGGTTCGGTGCCACCCGTGATCGCCTGGCTCACGCTCCTCAGGGAGGTGCTCGTCGCCGGCGCCTTCCTCGTCCTGGCAGGTCTGGGAGCCCGGCGCATCGACGTGCAGTGGGCCGGCAAGGCGGGAACGTTCGGCTTGATGTTTGCCTTCCCCTTCTTCCTCATCGGCCACGACAACGCATTTTTCCTGCATCGCCAGGCCGAGGTTCTGGGCTGGCTGTGCGCCATCCCGGCACTCGTGCTCGCCTGGTACGCAGCCGTCACGTACATCCCCATGGCCCGTCAAGCGCTCAAGGAGAGACGACTACCCTCGTCGGCAGGATGAAAGCTGTGATCATGGCCGGCGGCGAAGGCACCCGCCTCCGGCCCCTCACCTCGAACCAGCCGAAGCCGATGATGCCCCTGGCCAACCGGCCGATGATGGAGCACATCGTGCGGCTGCTGAAGGAGCACGGTTTCGACGAGATCGTCGTCACCCTGGCGTTCCTGCCTCAGTCCATTCGCACCTACTTCGGCGACGGTTCCGAGTTCGGCGTGCGCATGGTGTACGCCACCGAGGAGACGCCGTTGGGCACCGCCGGGTCGGTGCTGAACGCCCGCCAGGAGCTCACCGAGCGCTTCCTGGTGATCTCGGGCGACGTGCTGACCGACTTCGACCTGGGCGAGATCGTCAGGTTCCACGACGAGAACAAGGCGCTGGCGACCATCGGGCTCAAGGCGATGGAGAACCCGCTCGAGTTCGGCATCGTCATCACGCGAGAGGACGGCTCGATCGAGCGGTTCCTCGAGAAGCCGACGTGGGGTCAGGTCTTCAGCGACACGATCAACACCGGCATCTACGTGCTCGAGCCCGACATCTTCGACGCCATCCCGGCGGGGGAGTCGGTCGACTTCTCGGGCGATGTCTTCCCCAAGCTCCTCGCCGACGGTGCCGCCCTCTACGGCTACGTGGCGGAGGGCTACTGGGAGGACGTCGGCACCATCGACGCCTACATCAGGGCCCACCGCGACGTCCTCGACGGCAAGGTGACAATCGACGTCCCGGGCTTCCGTTTGAGCGAGGGGGTCTGGCTCGGCGAGGGCGCGGAGATCGACCCCAACGCCATCATCGACGGACCGGCGGTGATCGGCGACTACTGCCGCGTCGAGGCGGGCGCTCACTTGCACGAGTACTGCGTGCTCGGGTCCAACGTCATCGTGCGCGGGGAGTCGTTCGTGGAACGCTCCGTCGTCCACGACAACGCCTACCTGAGCAGCGGCGTCCGGCTGCGGGGCTGCGTCATCGGCCGCTCCTCGGATCTGCGCCAAGGAGCGCGGTGTGAAGAGGGCGTCGTCCTCGGCGACGACTGCTTCGTCGGCGAACACGCCGTGATCAACCCGGGCGTCAAGATCTACCCGTTCAAGACCGTCGAGCCCGGCGCCATCGTCAACTCTTCGATCATCTGGGAGTCGCGAGGCGCCCGCAGCCTGTTCGGCCGCCTCGGCGTGTCGGGCCTGGCGAACGTCGACGTGACACCCGAGCTGGCCGTGCAGGTCGCCATGGCCTACGCCACCACCCTCAAGAAGGGCTCGACAGTCACGATCTCACGTGACTCGAGTCGGGCGGCGCGCGCCCTGAAGCGGGCGATGATGGCAGGACTCAACGCGGCCGGCATCAACGTCGACGACCTCGAGGTCGCGCCCATCCCCGTCACCCGGTTCCAGGTCCGGTCCGAGCGAGCCCAGGGCGGCATCACCGTCCGCCTGGTACCCGACGATCCCCAGTCGGTCGTCCTGCGCTTCTTCGACGCCGACGGTACCGACGTCGACGAGGCCACCCAGCGCAAGATCGAGCGCTACTTCCACCGCCAGGACTTCCGGCGGGCCTTCGCCGCCGACATCGGCGACATCGAGTTCCCGCCGCACGCCATCGAGTACTACACGGCGGCCCTGATGCGGACTGTCGATGCCGATGCCATCCGGGCGGCCGGCCATCAGGTCGTCGTCGACTACGCCTACGGCACCACGTCGTTCGTGATGCCGAACGTTCTGTCGAAGCTCGGTGCCGACGTGTTGAGCGTCAATCCCTACGCCCAGACCGCCGGCGCGGCCAGCTTCGACGTCGTCGCCCACGCCGCCCGCGTCGCCGAGCTCGTACGGGCGGCCAACGCCCGCCTCGGTGCCGTCATCGACCCCGACGGCGAGCGCATCACGCTGATCGACGACGAGGGTCACGTCCTGTCGAACGACGAGTCGCTACTCGCCCTGCTGACCCTCGTGACGTCCACCACCGACAAGGCGAACGTCGCACTCCCCGTGGCCGTCAGCCAGGAGGCCGAGCGCATCGCCGAGGAGGCGGGGGCGCGCATCACCTGGACGAAGCTGTCGACGCCCCACCTCATGGATGTGGCGGCGTCGGACGGCGTCGACCTCGCCGCCAGCCAGGAGGGTGGGTTCATCTTCCCGCGCTTCCTCCCGGCCTACGACGCCACGGCCACGTTCGTCAACGTCCTCGAGCTGCTCGCCCGCTCGGGGCTGCGCCTGTCGAAGATCGTGGCCGGGCTGCCCCGCATCAACATCGTTCACGACAGCGTCGTCACGCCGTGGGAGCAGAAGGGCCTGGTGATGCGCACACTTGTCGAGCGCATCAAGGACCGCGAGATGGTGATGGTCGACGGCGTGAAGATCCTCCACGACGACGGGTGGGTGCTGGTCCTGCCGGATCCCGAGGAGCCCATCACCCACATCTGGGCCGAGTCGGGCAGCGACGCGGAGGCGCGCACCCTGGCCCAGGAATACGCGCGGCGAATCCGTCAGATGCTTCGCTGAGCCTGTAGCTTCCCCCCTCTGTGAGCGAGCATCGGCGAGCGAACCAACGTGGCAGCACCCCCGTTCGGGGGAGGCCGCCGAAGGCGGCGACTCCATGAACGTCCCGGACGACCGGCGGTACACGCAGGACCACGAGTGGGCCCGACTCGAGGACGGCAAGGTTCGTGTGGGCATCACCGACTTCGCCCAGGACGCGTTGGGCGACGTCGTGTTCGTCCAGCTGCCGGAGGTCGGGGCCGCGGTCGACGGCGGGGGCGCACTGGGCGAGGTGGAGTCGACCAAGTCGGTGTCGGACATCTACGCCCCCGTGTCGGGGACGGTCGTGGAGGTCAACAACGAGCTCGGTGACGCCCCGCAGCGGCTCAACGAGGATCCGTACGGCGAGGGCTGGATCTGTGTCATCGAGCCCACCGGCGCCTCGTCGCTCGACGCCTTGCTCGACGCCGAAGGGTACCGCCAGCTCACCGAAGCGTAGATAGGGTTACGCCGTCGTGTACTGCAACCAGTGCGGGCACAGGAACCCCCCGGGTGCCAATTTTTGCTCCTCGTGCGGCGCGGCCCTGAGCCCTCACGGCGACGACACGACGATCACCTTCATGCCCGTAGAGGGCGGGGGCGAGGCCGAGGACGAGCTCACCGTCACCCTCGACGAGCTGCCCGAGCGCATCGGGATGCTCGTCGTGAAGCGCGGACCCAACGCCGGGTCGAAGTTCGTGCTCGACCAACCGGTCACCAAGGCCGGCCGCCACCCCGACAGCGACATCTTCCTCGACGACGTCACTGTCTCGCGCCGACACGCCGAAATCGTCCACGACGACAACGGCTACCGAATGCGCGACGTCGGATCGCTCAACGGCACCTACCTCAACCGCGAGCGCATCGAACGGGAAACCCCCCTCGAGAACGGCGACGAGCTGCAGATCGGCAAGTTCAAGCTCGTCTTCTTCTCGGGCACGAGCGGAGAGCGCTGAGCGACCGTGTCGACGCGCCCGTACCTGTCGATCGGCGAGGTCCTCACGCTGCTCAAGGACGAGTTCCCCGACGTCACCATCTCCAAGATCCGCTTCCTCGAGAGCCAGGGGCTGCTCGACCCCGAGCGGACACCGTCGGGATACCGCAAGTTCTACGACAACGACGTGGCCCGCCTGCGCTGGATTCTCCGCCAGCAGCGCGAACACTTCCTGCCGCTCAAGGTGATCAAAGGGCGCCTGGTGGGGGAGTCCGAGGATGACGGCGGCGAGCACGGCACAGCAGGCGGCCGAGCCGGCGCGCCCATGCTGGCCGACGCCGATGCCGAGCCTCTCAAGCCGCCCCGGACCGGCACCAGCCTGACCCTGGAGGAGCTGGCCGCCAGCTGCGGGCTGGAGACCGGCGATCTCCAGGAGCTCGAGCGGTTCGGGCTGATAACCAGCCGCACCGTGGGCGGCATCGCCTACTACGACGACGACGCCCTGGCCGCGGCCCACGTGGCCGCCGGCTTCATGAAGTTCGGCGTGGAGGCCCGCCACCTGCGCATGTACAAGACGGCCGCCGAGCGGGAAGCCGGATTCTTCGAGCAGGTCGTGATGCCCATGCTCAAGCAGCGCAACCCCGACGCCCGCCGACAGGCCAGCGAGACGCTCGGCGAGCTGGCGCGCCTCGGCCAGCAGCTGCGCGGCACGATGCTGCGGGCCTCTCTGCGCGACTACCTCGACGAGTAGTCGTGGCGCCGAGCGTCCTCATCTCGGCGGCAGAGCTGCAGAGCGCGGTGCGTCGGCTGGCGGGAGAGATCTCGGCTGCCTACGAGGACGGCGTGGTGCTCGTCGCCGTGCTCAAGGGAAGCATCCCGTTCATGGCCGACATGCTGCGTGCCATGACGGTCGTGCCCCTCGTCGACTTCATGTCGATCTCGTCGTACGCGCCCGGGAGCGGCCGGGTGCGCATCATCAAGGACATCGATGTCGACGTGTCGGGGCGTGACGTCGTCATCGTCGAGGACATCGTCGACACGGGGCTCACGCTGACGTACCTCCGAGGAGAGCTGCTGCGGCGTGACGCCCGCTCCGTCGCCGCCTGCACCCTCCTCGACAGGACCGTGCGCCGCATCGTCCCCACGCCCGTGGAGTTCGTCGGCTTCACGATCGACGACCACTATGTCCTCGGCTACGGGCTCGACTACGCCGAGCGCTATCGCAACCTCGACCGGGTGATCACGGGCGACCTAGCGGTCCTGCAAAACGACCCCGACGCCTACGTTGAGATCCTCTACACGGGGTAAGTTCGGAGACGATGGTGGAAATGCACCTGGTCGGCGTACGGGTGGAGCTGCCAACCAACAACCCGATCGTGCTCCTGCGGGAGGCCGAGGGCGAACACCGGGTGCTTCCGATCTTCATCGGCGCCGTCGAGGCGACCGCCATCGCCTTCGCTCTGCAGGGCGTCGTCACTCAGCGACCGATGACCCACGACCTGATGCGCGACCTTCTCATGGAGCTCGGCATCGGCGTGGAGCGCATCGTGATCACCGAGCTGCGCGACGGCACCTTCTACGCCGAGATCGAGATGGCGTCCAACGGCAGCCACCACAGCGTCTCGAGCCGGCCGTCCGACGCCATCGCCCTCGCCGCCCGCCTGGGGACTCCGATCTTCGCCAACGAGGCCGTCCTCGATGAAGCGGCGGTGATCGTCAGCGACGACGAGGACGAGGAAGAGGTGGAGAAGTTCCGCGAGTTCCTCGAGGGGGTCAACCCCGAAGACTTCGCCTCCTGAGGCCATCCCTGTCGTTGACGGGGCACAATGGTGGTCGTACCCTGATACCCCTACACCGTTGTAACTACGCGCCTGTCACGCCTCGGCAGGCCGGGGGAGGCGAAGGATGGCCGAAGAGGGATTCCGGGGACCGCAGGTCTGCAAGATCGTCGGCATCACCTATCGCCAACTCGACTACTGGGCCCGCACCAACCTGATCAGGCCGTCGATCGCCGACGCCAAAGGCAGCGGCACCCAGCGGCGCTATTCGTACCGGGACCTGCTCGAACTGAAGGTCATCAAGAACCTCCTCGACGCGGGCGTCTCGCTCCAGCTGGCCCGCAAGGCCATCGAGTACATCCGCCAGAACCTGGGCGACGACGTCGCCACCGCCAGCCTGGTCATGAACGGCCCCAAGTCGGTGCTGACCCGCAGCGACGGTGAGGTGATCGACCTCATGCGCCAGGGCCAAGGCGTGCTCAACATCGTGCCGCTCGGCCCGGTGGTCGAGCAGCTCGACGCCGCCATTCACGAACTGCGCCCGGCGGGCGCCGCGCTGCAGGACGAAGCTGCGCCCGCGAAGGCGGCGAGCGCCGGAGGTTGATCCTGCCCGACCTCGAGGACGCCGGGACGCAGCCGCACGAGCGCACGCGCTTCGCGCACAACTCCGAGCGGCAGTTCGCCAAGCTCCTCGACTTCTACGGCATCGCGTGGGACTACGAACCGCGGACGTTCATCCTCGAGCGTGACCGGGACGACAACCCCGCCCAGGCCTTCAGCCCGGACTTCTACCTGCCGGCCTACGACCTCTACATCGAGATCACCACGCTCAACCAGAAGCTGGTGACCAAGAAGAACCGCAAGATCCGGCGTCTGCGGGAGCTGTACCCCGACGTCAAGGTCAAGATCTTCTACCAGCGGGACTACCAGGCTCTCCTCGTGAAGTACGGGCTGGAGCCGCCGTCACAGGCCATGCCCGCCGGCGAGACGGTCGAGCCTTTCCCGCTGCGCTTCCACGACGTGGCCGAGACGCCACCGTCGCCGCGTCGCCGTCGCCGCCTGGCCTGACCGCACGGCTTGTTGGCGCAGAATCGCACGGCTTCTTGGCGCAGAATCGCACGGCTTCTTGGCGCAGAATCGCACGGCTTCTTGGCGCAGAATTGTGCGTTGAGCGCACAATTCTGCGCCCAGAACGCTGAGGGTCGCCTCTATCCTCGACGGTGATGGGGGGAGGACGACTCTCATGGGCGATGCGGCTGCTGGCCGTCGTCGCCGCGGTCGAGACGCTGGCGTCGGGCGCCGCCCTCGTCGCCAAGCCGTCGCCGGCCCGGTCGGCTGCGCTGCTCCGGTCGGTGCCGACGTCCACGACCACCACGTCGGTCACGCCGGACCTCACGACGCCTCCACCGAGCCCGCCCACCGCGCCGGTCACGACTCCGGCC
>CADDZP010000097.1 GCA_902812475.1 Actinomycetota bacterium
CTGCTGCACGGCGCCCGCCGCGCTGTAACCCTGGGACCGCAGCAGGGCGAGGGCCCCCGAGACGTGGGCGGCCGCCATCGACGTCCCCGCAATCGTCGCGTAGTAGTTCCCGGGATACGTCGAGACGATGTCCTCGCCTGCGTTGCCGTCGGCCGCCCCGCCCGGTGCCGCCACCGCCCACTGGGCTCCGTCGACGTGGTTCGAATACGAGGCCACCTGGCCGGACGGCGTGGTGGCCGCCACCACGACCATGTGCAGTGAACCGAAGTTGGGCGTGGCCGACGAGTTGCCGGCGGCCACCACGGGGACGGCGCCGTGCGACCAGGCGTACTCGACGGCCGACGAGAACGCCGGCCCGAAGGCGACGCGGGAGGTGGACTCGGCGCCAAGGCTGAGGTTCACCACCGAGGCACCGTGGTCGACGACCCATCTGATACCGGCGCCGACGTCGCCGTCGGTACCGGTCCCGCCGCTGTCGACGGCACGAGCGACGACCACGTGGGAGTCCGGCGCCATCGACGCAACACCGATCCCGTTGTTCGTGACAGCGGCGATGATGCCCGCCACGTGGGTGCCGTGGCCGTTCGGATCGGTGGTCCCGCCTGCCTGGCAGAGCGCCGGGTTGTTCCTGGCGCCCACGCAGTCCGCGCCGTCGATCACCTTCCCGGCCAGGTCCTCGTGGCCGGCGTCGACGCCGGTGTCGACCACGCCGACCACGGCGCCCGCCCCGGTCGACGCAGTCCACGCCGCCGGAGCACCGACCTGGAGCAGGCCCCACTGGACCGGCGGGTTGTCCCAGAAGTAGTCGCTGCTGGGGGCGGCAGCACCCGCCGGTCCGACCGCGGCCGCCAGCGCCAGCAGCACACCGAAGGCGACGGCCGAGGCCGCCCGCCGGGCACCCACGGGTCGGCTATGTCGGTAGCGACGCCGGGCGTTGCGCCCGGGTCGACATCGACTTCAGCTCGGCGACCGAGACAGGCACGGAGAAGTAGTGGCCCTGGGCGCCGTCGCAGCCGAGCGCTCGGAGACGTTCCAGTTGCTCGGCCCGCTCGACGCCCTCCGCCGTGACGTGCATGGAAAGGGCGTGGCCGAGTGCGATCACAGCCTGGACGATGGCGGCCTCGGGCGAGACGTGGTCGACGCGCTCGACGAACGAGCGGTCGAGTTTGACCACGTCGATCGGGAAACGGCGCAGATAGCCGAGGGCGGAGTGGCCCGTGCCGAAGTCGTCGACGGCGACGCGCACCCCCGCGGCGCGAAGACGGTCGAGGACACCGGCCGCTTCATCGTCGCCAAGGGCCAGGCGCTCGGTGACCTCGACCTGCAGAAGCGTGGGGTCCAGCTGGCTGGCCCGCACGATGTTGAAGATCTCCTCGTAGGCGTCGGCCCGCCGCAGCCAGCGAGGCGACAGGTTGACGCTGACGGCGATGCCGGGCAGCTCGGTCTGCCACTCCCGTGCGCACAGGCACGCCTCGGCCAGGGCGAACTGGTCGATGGCGATGATCAGGTCGGTCTCCTCGGCGAGGGGGACGAACGACGCCGGGGGCAGGAGGCCGCGCTCGGGATGCTGCCACCGCACCAGCGCCTCGGCGGCCCGCATCTGCCCGGTGCACAGGCTGACCTCGGGCTGGAAGTGGAGGAGCAACTCGCCCCGGTCGACGGCCCGCCAGAGCTCGGTTTCGAGCTCGAGGCGCTCGACCATACGGGGCGCGAGCGTCTCGTCGAACAGCTCCCAGCGGCAGCCGCCAGCCGCCTTGGCCCTGTACATGGCTTGGTCGGCCTCGCGCAGGATCTCGCCGGGCTCGATCGGGTTCTGGCCGCCGATGGCGATGCCGATGCTCGTCGTCAAGAAGATCTCGCGGCTGGCAACGGTGAGGGGCTGGCGAAGCAGGGCCACGACCCGGTCGGCGACCTGGATGGCGTCGTCGTTGCCGGCGATGTCTTCGAGGAGGATGGCGAACTCGTCGCCGCCGAAGCGACTGACGACGTCCTCAGGACGAAGGCAGACGCGCAGACGCTCGGCCACCTCGATCAGCAGGTGGTCGCCCACCTCGTGACCGAGGCTGTCGTTGATGAGCTTGAAGCGGTCGAGGTCGAGGAACAGCACGGCGTTGGGCCGGCCGTGGCGGCGAGACCGGGCCAGCGCCCGCTTCAGGGCCTCGTGGAAGGCGGTTCGGTTCGAGAGCCCCGTGAGGTGGTCGTGGTAGGCGTCGTAGGCGAGTCTCTGCTCGATCTGCTTGCGTTCGGTGGTGTCGTGGAAGTTGGTGACGATGCCCCGAACCGCGGGGTCGTCGAGCAGGTTCATGATGCTGATGTCGGACCAGCGCCAGCTGCCGTCGCGGTGAATGGCGCGCAGCTCGGTGCGGACCACCTGGCCGGGCTTGGCCAGGGCCTCGGTCAGCGCGTCGCTCGCCGTGACGATGTCGTCCGGATGGATGAACTCGAAGCCGACCTTGCCCAGGTACTCGTCGGGTGTGAAGCCGGTGATGCGCTCGATGGCCGGGGTCAGCGTGGCGATGCGTCCCCCGCTGTCGACGACGCAGACGGCGTCAAATGCGTTCTGGAGCAGCGAACGGAACCGTTCCTCCGAGGAGCGCACCGCTGTCTCGGCCGCCTCTTTGCTGGCCGTGGTCCAGCCGAGGAGCCGCATGATGAACGCCGTGCCCAACGCCGCCAGCACAGCGAGCCCGTGGATGTCGGGCTCGGAGATGAGCGAGGGGGCGATGCCGGCGGCGATGAACCCCTCGCCCACGGCGATGCCGATGATCGTCCAGACGAGCGCCGGCATCCACACCCGGGAACCGTGCTTACGGAACTCGTTGGCAACGACGAACACATAGCCGATGGCGAGCGTCGGGCCCCACCCGATGGCGTAGATCACCGCCGTGGTGGCAGCGATGTCGATGGCGACGCGTGCGTGGAGCTGTCGGCGCGTGCACTGAGCCGGCCATCGGCGCTCGGCCATCGTGCTGACCAGTCCGGCCAGGGCGAGGATCAGGAACAGCAGCCACAGGGGGATGTCGGCGATGCCGCCCCAGCGATGCAGGGCGTAGAACGTGGCCGCGGTGAGGGGGATCGTGACGGCCCGGCTGACGACCGAAGCGTGCTGGGTCGACGCGCCTGTGGTGTTTTGTCGAAACTGCACGGACAACCCCCCGGCACGGAGCGTACCGGCACCAACGCCTTCTGCGAAGGGCTTATTGCCAGAGCTCAGATGCCGTCGAGGGCCCGGCGCAGGTCGTCGACGAGGTCGTCGGCCGTCTCGATCCCGACCGAGAGACGGACGAGAGCAGGGTCGACGGCCAGCGCCGACCCGGCGACAGAGAGGTGGGTCATGCGGGCCGGGTGCTCGATGAGCGACTCCACGGCGCCCAGAGACTCGGCGAGGGTGAAGAGCTTCGTGCTGCTGACGAGCTCGAGGGCGGCGTCCTCGCCACCGGCCACGGTGAACGCCACCATGCCGCCAAAGCCACGCATCTGGCGGTCGGCGGTCTCGTGGCCGGGATGCGTCGGCAGGCCCGGATAGCGGACGTTGTCTACGGCCGGATGCCGCTCCAGCATGGCCACGACGGCGGCGGCGTTGGCGCAGTGTCGGTCCATGCGCACGGCGAGCGTCTTCACGCCCCGCAGGACCAGGAAGCAGTCGAGAGGCCCGGGCACGGCGCCCACTGCGTTCTGGAGGTAGGCGATGTGGGCGGCCACGTCGACGTCGTTCACGGCCACGAAGCCGCCGACGACGTCGGAGTGGCCTCCGAGGTACTTGGTCGTCGAGTGGACGACGATGTCGGCACCGAGGGCGAGCGGCTGCTGGAGATACGGCGTGGCGAAGGTGTTGTCGACGACGCAGCGGGCCCCGCGCTCACGGGCGAACCGGGCGACGGCGGCAATGTCGACGACACCGAGCAGCGGGTTGGTCGGCGACTCCACCCACAGCAGCCGCGTGCTGGGGCGCCAGGCCGCCTGGAGCGACGCCGGATCGGTGAGGTCGGCGACGCTGTATTGCAGCCCGGCCGGGCCGAACACCTTGCTCACCAGGCGGTAGGTGCCGCCGTAGGCGTCGTCGGGGATGACGACGTGGCTGTCCTTGGGGAGGAGGCGGAGGACGGCGTCCTCGGCAGCCATGCCGCTTGCGAAGGCGAAGCCCGAGGACGCTCCTTCCAGGCTGGCCAGGCAGCGCTCGAGGGCGGTGCGTGTGGGGTTCGCTGTCCGCGAGTACTCGTAGCCCTGGTGCACGCCGACCTCGGCCTGGGCATACGTCGACGTCTGGTAGATCGGCGTGACGACCGCACCGGTCGACGCGTCAGGCGCCTGTCCGGCGTGGATGGCACGGGTCTCGAACCCGAACTCGCCTTCGTTCATCTCGGTGGGCTCGGCGCCCCCGGCGCCTTCGGTGCACTCGGTGCGCTCGGTGGGCGCTGGGCCAGAAACGAGAGCACGTCCGAGCGCGTGAGGATGCCGACCGGGTGGCCGGCGTCGACGACGAGCACGGCACCGGCATCCTCGAGGCGCTCCACGGCCGCCTCGACAGGCTCCCCGCTGCCAACCGTCGGGAGGGCCGGGCCCATCACCTCGGCCACCGGGCGGTCGAGGATCGTCGGGTCGGCGAAGGCCCGCTCCATGAGGTCCCGCTCGTGCACGGCCCCGCTGACCTCGGCCACGGCGAGCGGCAGCTCGGCCTTGAGGACCGGGACCTGGGACACCTCGTACTCACGGAGCACGGCGATGACGTCGCGGGCGGGCTCGTCGGGGTGCACGTGGACGAGAGCGGGCAGCTCGTCGCCGATCGCCTTGCGCTCGAGCACGTCCCCGACGGTCTGTCCCCCCGCCCGCAGGAAGCCGAAGTCGGCCATCCAATCGTCGTTGTAGAGCTTGGAGAGGTAGCCGCGGCCCGAGTCGGGGATCAGCACCACGACGACGTCGTCGGGGCCGAGTGCCTTGCCCACCTCGAGGGCGGCCCATACCGCCGTGCCCGCCGACCCGCCCACGAGGATGCCTTCTTCTCTCGTCACCCGGCGGGCTGTCAGGAAGGAGTTGCGGTCGCTCACCATGACCACCCGGTCGACGGCCTTGGGGTCATAGGTGGTCGGCCAGAAGTCCTCGCCGATGCCCTCGACCAGGTACGGCCGCCCGCTGCCACCGGAGTACACCGAGCCTTCGGGGTCGGCGCCGACGATCTGGACGCCGGGGTTCTGCGCCTTCAGGTACCAGGAGACGCCGGTGATCGTGCCGCCGGTGCCGATGCCGGCGACGAAGTGGGTCACACGGCCCGCCGTCTGGCGCCAGACCTCCGGGCCGGTCGTGAGCTCGTGGGACTTCGGGTTCTCCGGGTTGTGGTACTGGCTGGGCTGGAAGGCGCCGGGGATCTCGCCCGCCAGGCGGTCGGCCACCGAGTAGTAGGAGTTCGGATCCTCGGGCGCCACCGTCGTCGGGCACACGACGACCTCGGCGCCGTAGGCGCGCAGGAGAGCGATCTTCTCCTGGCTCATCTTGTCGGGCATGACGAAGATGCAGCGGTAGCGGCGGCGGGCGGCGACGATGGCCAGGCCGACGCCGGTGTTGCCGGACGTGGGCTCGACGATCGTTCCGCCCGGGCCGATGAGCCCGGCCTGCTCGGCGGCCGCGACCATGGCCACGGCCGGACGGTCCTTGACACTGCCTCCGGGGTTGAGAAACTCGAGCTTGGCCAGCAAATGGCAGTCGAGGCCCCGGCCGATGCGGTCGAGTCGCACCATGGGTGTGTCGCCGACGAGGTCGAGAAGCGAGTCGACGGCGTCCATCTTGGGACCGCGGTCCGTCAGCGGCTCGACGTCGACGCCGTCGTGCGGCGCGATGTCGACGTCGGAATAGATGGTCACGGGCAGCCCGGCGTGGTGGAGATTGGTGGCCGTCTCGTTGGCCATCTCGGCGGGGCCGACGACGCCGACGTGACGGGGGATGCGCGTGCGCAGGTCGGCGACGACATCCGGCGAGAGCTCGGCAGTGGCCGTACGGACGACGTGCGCGGCCCGAGCCGACAGCCGCTCCGGGGGCTGGCCGTCGCCAACGACCACGAGCACGTCCACTGTCTGCGAGGTTACGGCGGTCACACCACAAGGGCGCGGTGTTCGAAGACCGGCGCAGCCGGCTCGCTGACTGAGAGCGGCGGGAAGTACGTTCCTTGCTCATGAATGCTGGAGACAAGGCACCGGACTTCGAGCTTGCCGACGAGACCGGGACGCCACGCAAGCTGAGCGACCTGCTCATCGACGGACCCCTCGTCCTCTTCTTCTACCCGGCGGCGATGACGCCGGGCTGCACGAAGGAGAGCTGCCACTTCCGGGACCTCAAGTCCGAGTTCGACCAGGTCGGCGCCCATCGGGTGGGGATCAGCGCCGACGACGTCGAGAAGCAGAAGCAGTTCTCCGACAAGTACACCTTCGACTTTCCGCTCCTGTCCGATCCCGACAAGACCGTCGCCAAACAGTTCGGCGTCAAGCGGGGCATCGGGCCGAACAAGCGGACGACGTTCGTCATCGACACCGACGGCACCGTGCTCGAGGTGATCAAGAGCGAGCTGAACATGAACAGCCACGCCGACCGCGCCCTCGAGGTCCTGCGCCAGCGCACCGCACCCCGCTCGTAGTCCCATTGCACACAGTCGTCGTCGTCGGCGGGTCGCTGGCAGGCCTGCGGGCGGCCGAGACGCTGCGCCAGGAGCGTTTCGACGGCAGGCTGGTGCTCGTTGGCGCCGAAGAGCGCCTCCCCTACGACCGCCCGCCGCTCTCCAAGCAGCTGCTGGCGGGCAAGGTCGACGTCGACCAGGTGTCGCTGTGCCCGTCGGACCGGCTCGCCGAGCTGAATCTGGACCTGCACCTCGGGCGGCGTGCGGTCGCCCTCGACCTCGCCGGCCGCTCGGTGGAGCTGGATGGTGGCGAGCGCATCGGCTTCGACGGGCTGGTGATCGCCACGGGCGCGTCGCCGCGGCAGCTGCCGGGTGTGCCGCCGCTGGACGGGATCCATCTGCTGCGCACGCTCGACGACTGCCTTGCCATCCGGGCCGACCTCGATCGGGTCGTCACCGGTGGCGGCGGTGTCGTCGTCGTAGGCGCCGGGTTCATCGGGTCGGAGGTTGCGGCCACCTGCCACGGCGCGGGCGCCGGCGTCACTGTGCTGGAAGCCCTGGCCACGCCGCTCAGCAAGGCACTCGGCGAGGACATGGGCGCGGCATGCGCGTCTCTTCACCACGACAACGGAGTCGACCTGCGCACCGGCATTGGCGTGTCCGGCTTCCACGGCCGGCACCGGGTCGAAGGTGTGCTCTTGGCCGATGGCACCACGGTCGAGGCGGAGTTGGTCGTCGTCGGCGTCGGCGTGAAACCGAACACCGACTGGCTGGCGTCGTCAGGGCTCGAGGTGCACGACGGCGTCGTCTGCGACTCGACCCTTCACGCCGCACCGAACGTCGTCGTCGCCGGCGACGTCGGGCGATGGCACAACCCGCTGTTCGGTGCCGAGATGCGGGTCGAGCACTGGACGAACGCGGCCGAGGGGGGGATGGCGGCGGCTCGGTCGCTGCTGGCCGGTGTCGACGCCGCCGAGCCGTACGCCCCAGTCCCCTACTTCTGGTCGGACCAGTACAAGACCAAGATTCAGTTCGTCGGCCACGTCCACCACGCCGACGATGTCCGCGTCGTCGACGGGTCGGTCGACGAACGCAAATTCCTGGCTTTGTACGAGCACGCCGGCCGCCTCGTCGGCGCCCTGGGGTTCAGCCGCCCCAAGCTCGTTCTCCAGTGCCGTCGCTTCATCGCCGAGCGGCTGTCGGTCGACGAGGCCCTGTCCCAGCTGACCTGACCGAACTTCGACGTTCTCGCTTACGAAAGTGCCCTTCCAGGGGCCGAAACGTCCGCGAGTTCGATGAGGCGGAGAGCGACTCGCCCGGCGATCCTCAGTCGCGCCCTGTTGGTTCGGGCGTGGGGACGGTGATGCCGGTGCGTTCGAGCTTGTGCCAGCGGAGGCTGATGCCGGCGACGGCGGCGACCACGGATTGGACGATCACGGCGTACATGAACTGCCGGTACACGAACTGCTGGAGCGGGAGCGCCCACAGCGGCCGGAGCGGCTCGCCGTCGAGACGGAAGGCGTAGGCGGCGAGGGCGAGCTGCACCACGTTGAAGCCGCCCCAGTACGCAAGCACGACCCACGGGTCATAGAAGACCACGCCGTACAGCGCCAGCAAGTCGACGAGCGGCGCCAGAAGGGGAAGGACGACCTGGAAGGCGACGACATAGGGAATCCCTCGTCGCCCGACGTGACCGCCCGATCGCTGGACGATTGCGGCGCGGTGCTTCCACATGGCCTGGAGCGTGCCGTAGCACCAGCGGTAGCGCTGGCGCCAGAGCTCGCCCCACGTCGCCGGCGCTTCCGTCCACGCCCGGGCCCGCTCCTCGTAGACGACGCGCCAGCCGGCGCGGTTGACCGCAACAGTGACGTCGGTGTCCTCGGCCAGCGTGTCCTCGCTGATGCCGCCGACGTCGACCAACGCTCCACGGCGGAAGGCGCCCACAGCGCCGGGGACCGTCGGCATGCAGTCGAGGACGTCGTAGAGGCGCCGGTCGAGGTTGAACCCCATCACATACTCGATGTGCTGCCAGCGCCCGATGAGGCGGCCGCGGTTGGCGACCTTGGTGTTCCCGGATACGGCGCCGACGTGCGGGTCGGCGAAGGGCCGCGCCAGCCACGCCAGCGTGTCCGACTCGAACTGGGTGTCGGCGTCGACGCAAACGACGATCTCGTGCCGGGCCAACCGCACGCCGGTATTCAGCGCCGCCGCCTTGCCGGCGTTCACCTGACGGATCACCTGCACGCGCGGCAACCGCAGGCGTTCCACGATGTCGCCGGTGCCGTCGCTGGACCCGTCGTCGACGACGATGATCTCGAAGGCCGGGTACTCGCTCGCGGCGAGCGACGTCACGGCACCAGCGATGCCGACGGCCTCGTTGTACGCAGGCACGACGATCGAAACGGCCGGCTGCGAACCGTCGAGCGGCAGATCGAGACGCCGGCGGGCGTGGCGGCGGGCGAAGGCGGCGACGATGAGCGCCCGCAGGAGCACGAGGATGCCGACGGGCAGCAGAAGCCAGGTGAGCACGTCGACCAGCGCGAAGGCGGCTCGCAGGGCCAGCTGGAGGGCCACGCCGCGCTGGTGGGCCAGCCCGCGCACCGGTCCGGTCGCCCGCGCGTTGTCGACCGCGAGCTCGGACACGGTCTTGAACTGAAAGCCCCGCATGCGGAGGTCGTCGATCATGCGAGAGACGGCGGCAACCGTCTGCGACCGGTCGCCGCCTCCGTCGTGCAGGAGGACAACAGCGCCGTCGCTCCCCTGGGGCTCGGCGTTGGCCAGGATGCGGCCGACGCCCGGGCGCCTCCAGTCCTCGCCGTCGCGGTCGGCCAGGGTGACGAGGTACCCGAGGCGCGCCGCTCGTCGCACGATCTCGGCTTCCGGGCCGGTGAGGTCACCGGGCGTCGACGAGTACGGCGGGCGCAGGAGGGCTGTGTGGACGCTGGCGGCGCCGGCCAGCGCCGTCTGGGTCAGTGAGAGCTCGAGGTCCTGTCGCCACGTTGGGAGGGCGCTGAGCTCGGCGTGGGTGAACGTGTGAGATCCCACGTCATGGCCGGCGGCGAGCTCCCTGCGGACAAGCTCGGGATGTTGGACGGCCTGGGCCCCGACGACGAAGAACGTGGCCGGCACGTGTTTGGCTCGTAACAGGTCGAGCAGCTTCGGTGTCCAGGTCGGATCCGGGCCGTCGTCGAAGGTGAGGGCGACGGTCATAGGCGGCGGCGGCGAGCGCCGCAACGTCCCGTCCGACCACGTCAGCAGTGACCCTGGCGGCGCAGGCGCCGGCGAGCCCGGCGCGACTGTCGTCGAGCGCCCGACCTGACGGCGGGCGTACCCCTGCACGAGTAGGGCCACGACGAGGGCAGCCACGACCACGCCGACGACCACCCAGTGGGGCCGAGGCTGGCGCCGGCGAGTGTCGCCCACGCGGCTAGGAGGGCGCTGGAGTAGCGGCGTGGGTAGATCGCCGAGCCGTTCGGCGCCGCTCGCAAGGCGCGACGACGAAGGAATCCTCTTCTGTCGGCTTGCGAGGAGGAGCAACACAGCGAGCGGCGCCGACGGCCGGCGAGATGCGTGCGCCCATACTTCAGCGTTCTCCTAGCGGTTTGGCGACTGGGAGTGCTCGGCCGCGACCTGCTGGCCGTGTGCGCTCGGCGGCGCCTCCGGGCTCGGCGGCGGCCCGTTGCCCTGAGACTGGGGCGGCGGGCCATGCCCCGGCGGCGGCCCGTGCGGTGTCGACTGACTCGAGCCCGGTGGCGAAGACGCCGAAGGCGTCGTCGGCGGGGGTGTCTGCGAGTGGCCGGGAGCGCTTCCCGAACGCCCGGGCGTGCCCACAGGAGTCGCACCAGACGGC
>CADDZP010000098.1 GCA_902812475.1 Actinomycetota bacterium
GTACGCGAATGTGGCTCCTGTGGCCAGTTTCCCTGACTCTCATGCCGTTCTGGCGGTCGTGGCCGCCGTAGAGCGCTGCCGACGACCGCCAGAATGCAGCAGCGGTCAGTCGCGGCCGAGTTCGCGGCTGCGTTCGGCGGCCGCCGCCACAGCTTCGATGAAGGCGCTGCGGGCGCCTCGCTGTTCGAGCTCGCGCAGGCCGGCGGCGGTCGTGCCGCCCGGCGACGTCACCGCAGCCCGGAGCTGCTCGGCGGGCGTGCCGGTCTCAGCGAGCATGCGCGCTGCGCCGAGCAAGGTTTGGATGGTGAGTGCTTCGGCGGTCGGCCGTGGCAGCCCCGCCAGGACGCCTCCTTCGGTGAGCGCCTCGCCGACGAGGAAGACGTAGGCCGGTCCGGATCCCGAAAGGCCGGTGACGGCGTCGAGCAGCGACTCGCCGACGCGCTGCACGATGCCGACGGCGCCGAGGATCGACTCGGCCCACGTCAAGTCGTCGTCGCCCGCCCACGTTCCCGCGGCAATGGCCGATGCGCCGGCGCCGACGAGGGCCGCGGTGTTCGGCATGGCACGCACGACGGGCACGTCGTCGCCCAGCCAACCCTCGAGCTTCGCCAGCGGCACGCCGGCAGCGATGGACAGGACGCGGCCCGCACCAACCTCGGCGAGCGACCGGCACGCGTCTTCGACGTCGTTGGGCTTCACGGCGATCACCGCGCCCTCGCACTGCATCGGGGCACTGGTCACGTCGACCTCCACGAACGTGGCCGCCAGTTCCTTGCGCCGCGCCTCGACCGGCTCGACGACGAGCAACTGGTCGGCGGGGCCCCACTGGGCAGCGAGGAGGCCGGCGAGCAACGCCTCGCCCATCTTCCCTCCGCCGATGATGGCCAGCCGGATCGCCATACGTCCACGCTACGCGCCTGTCCACTGCCGTCGACGGGACGCGCCGACCGTCGCTATTGCTGACTTGTTGGCGCTGAGCGCCACCAAGTCAGCAAAAGCAGGCTGAGGCGGGGCTGAGGCGCGGCCGTAGAGGCGGCTAATGCGGCAGGTACGGCACGGGGTTGCGGGGGGTGCCGCCGAAGCGGGTCTCGAAGTGGAGGTGGGGCCCGGTCGAGTGGCCGGTCGAACCGACGAAGCCGATGACGTCGCCCTGGCCGACGTGCTGCCCCTGGGTGACCGCCATCCGCGACTGGTGGGCGTACAGGGTCGAGAAGCCGCCGCCGTGGTCGAGGATGACGACGTTGCCGTAGCCGCTCATCACACCGGCGAACACGACGATGGCCGCCTTGGCCGCGTGGATGGGGGTGCCGACGCCGCAGGCGATGTCCTGGCCCTGGTGCATTCGGCCCCAGCGCATGCCGAACGGCGACGTCAGCGGACCGCGACACGGCCAGATGAGCCCGGCCGCCGAGGCGGGACCGGTGTCGGCGCCCTGGGCCGCCGCCAACACCTTCTGGATGTTGCCTTCTTCGTTGGCGGCCGCTTCCGCTTCCGTCGCGTAGTCGGCGATGCGGTCGTTGAGGGCGCCTCGGAGCTGGGCCTGCAGCTTCAGCTGGGACGCCAACGCCTTCAGCTTGGTGCCCGCGTCCTTCCGCCGCGCCTTCAACACGTCTCGCGCCTTGGACACCCTGGCTTCCTCGGCGGTCTCGTCCAGGAGGGCGCCGCGCAGGTTGTCCAGGGCGTCGCGGTCGTTGGCGACGAGCGTGTTGATGTACATCTCGCGCTGGCTCAGGTCGCCGAGGTTCTTGGCCTTCATCAGGTCGGTGATGGCGTGGCCGCCGTTGCGGACGTAGGCGTCGATGGCCGAGTCGATGGCGACGGACCGCAGTTGGTTCACGTGCTGGCGTGTGCCGTCGAGCCGGGACTCGGCCTGATGCACGGTGACCTCGGCGGCGTCGAGGGCCTGCTGGGCGGCATCGGTGGCGGCGACCTGGGCGTGGACGGCGTTGTTCAGGTCGTTGACGGTGTTTTCGAGCTGAGCGTCCGACGCCCGCGCCGCGTCCACCTTGGCGGCAGCGGCGACGCGCCGCGCCTGGGCGGCGTCGTGCTTGCGGCGGAGTGATTCAATCGACTCCGCTCGGGCGGGCGCTGCCTGGAGCAGCACCACGGCGGCACATGCGGCCGCAGCGAGCGCGCGGGTCTTGGTCGTACGCATACATGCGCGAAGCCGTCCGCCGAGGCTTCGTAGGGAAGTGCGGAGCGAAACGTTACAGACATCGCCCCACCGCGCTCAACCCCGCGGAGAACCAGGCCGCTACTGCACGCCGCAAACACGTCTACCCATGCCCCTGAGGCGCGAAACGGCCCGAGGAACCTCACGGTGGTGTCGCACTTCCCCGAACGACAACGCCGATCCGCACCTCGGGCCGGGGCGTCAAGGTAGCGGGAGAGACCACGTCGCGCAATGGGAAGATGCGAGCTGCCACGCCACGGCCACGCCACGGCCACGCCACGGCCACGCCACGGCCACCCCAGCAGCCGTTCTTGGCGCAGAAATGTTCGATATTCGTGCATTTCTGCGCCAAGAAAGAGGAGAACGGGGGGCGGCGGGGACCCGTCAGCGGCGGAAGCGCGACGCGAACGCCAGGTGCAGCACAGGTCGGAAGTACTGCTCGACGTACGCATAGGTCGAGCCGACGACGCGGTCGAGCTCGCCGTCGTCGACCGCCGACAGCGGCATCTGGCCGACGAGGTAGAGGGCGTCCTCGGCGCCGATGGCGAAGCGCATCCCGAACAGCTTGGCGTTGCGCCGCAGCAGGTACTCGTACACCTCGCCCCTGTTCTCCTCGGGCTCGGGCAGGAAGTACGTCTCGTAGTGCAGCGTGCGCTGGCCCAGCGTGAGCCAGATGGTGGTGAAGTCGCGGTCCTCGCCGCGCAGGCGCAGGAACCACCGGTCGACGGACGGGTCGGGGTCGTGGTCGACGGCCGCGGCGATCGGGTTCTCGTCGAGCTGGCGGGAAAGCCAGGACGAGATCAGTCCCCGATAGTGCTCGACGTCACCGAGCTCGTCGCCCACCCAAGCTCAGGAGCACTCGACGAGCTGGCGGGCGGCCAGGTCGGCGTAGATGCGGCGCAAGCGGGCGGCCGTCATCGACCAGCGGTAGCCGTGGGCGCAAGCGACAGCGGCTCGGCTCATCTCCGCTGCCAGCCGCGGGTTGTCGAGAATCTCTCCGACGTAGGCGGCGAAAGCGGCCGGGTCGCGGCCTTCGACGAGGAACCCGGTGTGGCCGTGCGAGACGAGCGTGCGCAGCCCGCCCACGGCAGCGGCGACGACCGGCGTCCCGCAGGCGGCCGCTTCCAAGGCGACCAAGCCGAAGGACTCCGACCGGCTGGGAACCAGGCAGGCGTCGGCCGCCCGGTAGTAGGTGGCGAGGTGGTCGTGGGGCTCGGCGGGGACGAAGCGCACGCGCCCACCGAGGTCGAGCACGTCGACCAGCGCGTGCAGGCGGTGCAGCTCGCGCTCGCCCTCGGGGCCGCTCGGGCCGCCGACGATGACGAGGGAGGCGCCGCGGTGGTCCTCCAACGACGCCAGCGCCTGCACGGCGACGTCGGCGCCCTTCAACGGCTGGATGCGACCGACGAAGAGCAGCACCGGTCCGTCGCCCAAACCGAGGACGGCGCGCGCCGCCGACCGCGACCCCGGCGAGAACGTGCGGTGGTCGACGCCGGGCGCGACGATCTCGATGCGCTCCGACGGCGCGTCGTAGAGCCGCTCGAGCTGGGCTCGCTCCTCGACGGTGGACGCCAGGATGGCGTCGGAGCAGCCGATGACCTGGGCCTCGGCCTTGGCCCGCTGCTCGGGCTCGTCGCCGCACACGTCGGCCTTCACGCGCGCCAGCGTGTGGAACGTCGACACCAGCGGCAGGTTGAGCGTGTGCTTGAGCTCGTGGCCGGCGACGCCCGAGAGCCAGTAGTTGGCGTGGATGAGCTCGGGGACGTCGACGGCCGACTCCATGCGCCGGCGCACGGCGTCGGTGAACGACGGCACGATCTCAGGCAGGTCGTCCTTCGCCACCGGGGCGGGCGGACCGGCGACGACGTTGTGCACGCGAAAGCCCGACTCCACTTCGACGACGTCGGGCGCGTCTGGTTCACACGCGCGCGTGTAGACGTCGCAGTCGACGCCGGCGCGCGCCAGCGACGACGAGAGCTCCCGCACGTAGACGTTCATGCCGCCGCCGTCGCCCGACCCGGGCTGGGCCAGCGGTGACGTGTGCAGCGAGATGACAGCGAGCGAACGCACGACGGTTGGACAAGCTAACTGACGGCCTGCGGTACCCGCGAAGCCGGGTCAGGTACCGGCGGCGGCCGCCTCTTCGCCCTCGACGGCCTCCTCGCCCTCGAGCGCAGGCTCGTCGGTGATGTCGGGGCTCTGCAGGCCCTCGTTCTCGTGCTGGAACGAGATGTACACCTGGATGAGGGCCTGCTTCTGCGCCTCGGTGATGGTCGGATCGCGCAGGATCTCGCCGACGAGGTCGTGCTCGCCCTCACGCTCCTCGAGGATGCCGGCCCGCACGTACAGCGTCTCGGCCGAGATGCGCAGCGCCTTGGCGATCTGCTGCAGGATCTCCGCCGACGGCTTGCGCAGCCCGCGCTCGATCTGGCTCAGATACGGGTTCGAGATCCCCGCCATGTCGGAGAGCTTGCGCAACGACAGACGGGCGACGCTCCGCTGCTCCCGTATGAACTCCCCCAGGTCGCGCATCCGCGACTGAATGTCCTCCATTGACACCGCCGAAAGGCTAGTGCCCTGTCGGGTCCGCTATGCGGGGGTCGTAATGGGCACGAGACGTTCGCACAGGGGGGCGAACACCTTGGCGACGTCGGGGTCGAACTGGGTGCCGCCCATGCGGTCGATCTCCTCGGCCGCGTACGACAACGGCAGTGCAGCGCGGTAAGGGCGATCGGTGGTCATGGCGTCGAAGGCGTCGACGATGCTGAACACGCGCGCCGGCAGCGGGATCTCCTCGGCTCTGAGACCCTCGGGATAGCCCGACCCGTCGAACATCTCATGGTGGTACCGCACGATCTCGGCTGCCCCCTTGAGGAAGGGGATCCCCGAGACCATCTGGTAGCCGATCAGCGGATGAGTCCGCATGACCCGCCACTCGGCCGCGGTGAGCGGGCCGGGCTTGGAGAGGATGCGTTCGGGGATGCCGACCTTGCCGGCGTCGTGGAGGAGGAAGCCGTACTCGGCGTCGGGGTGGTCGTCTGCGATGCCCAGGGCCTGCATCAGCGCCATCCCGTACACGCGACAACGCTCGAGGTGCTGGCCCGTGTAGGCGTCCTTGGCTTCGACCACGAAGGCGAGGGACCGGATGGTCTCGAGGTAAGCCGTCTTCAGCTCGCTGAGAGCGGCTTCGAGCTCCTCGGCCCGGGAGCGCTCGCGCTTGTAGATCTCGGTGATGTCGTTGGTGAAGAGGAGGAGCTGGCGCTGCAGCGCCTCGGGATCCCGAGCGAGCGTGGGGAATTCGGGCAGCTCGGACCCTGGCTCGCTCACGGCTACGTCTCGACCAGGTTCTTGACGTGGTCGAGCAGTTCGAGCGACGAGAACGGCTTGGCGAGGAAGTCGTCGGCTCCGGCGGCCCGGCTGGCGTCCTCGGTGTCCATGTCGTCGCGTGCGGTCAGCATGAGCACGCGGGCATGGTCGTGATTCATCTGCCGGCAGACGTCCACACCATCTATACCCGGCATCATCACATCGAGGATGACGAGACGGGGCCGGCGCTCGGCGATCAGCTCGAGCGCGATCTGGCCGTTGGGCGCCTCGAGGACCTCGTAGTCGTCGGCCTCGAGCACGGCCCGGACCACCTTGCGCACCAAGTCGTCGTCGTCGACGACGAGCACGACCCGGTCGTCGTTCACCGCAGGAGCGACTCGACGCTGACCTCGCCGGTCTTGTACCGACGGACGATCTCGGCCTGCAGAGCGTCGAGCCGGTCATGGATGGTCCGCCGACGGTCCGACACCAGGCGCTCGTACTCGGTCAGCCGGTCGACCAGCCCACGCAGCTCGTCGTCGGTGATGTGGCCCAGGCCGGTAAGCGACGACTGATGCAGGATCCCTTCGAGCTCGACGGCGAGCTGGCCCGTGTCGTCGGGCGGCTCGAGGCTCGTCGGGAGGCGGCCGAGGCCCGGGCCCAGGACGTTGTGACCCAGGATCTCGGGCAGGTGGTCGACGATGTCGGCCGCTTCCGACGGACCCTTGCCTTGGAGCCTGCGCTCGAGCTCGGCGGCCACGATGTCGAGCCGGCCCTGGGCCTGACGGCGCACGTACGAGAGGCCGTCCTCGGCCTGTCGGTACTCCTCCCGCATCGCCCGGATCTCCTCGATGGACCGGCCCTCCAGGTCCCCCAGGTAGTCGGGAGCGAGTAGGCGTTCGAGGTCAGCGGAAGCCATTGGCTAAAGGGTACCTACCTGGGCGTGATCCGCCCGCGTCGATCTTCCGGCCAGTAGCGATACACCGCCCGGCCCAGCACCAGTTTGCGGTCGACAGGGCCGAAGGTGCGGCTGTCGGTGCTCGCCATCGGGTTGTCGCCGACGACAGTGACGCGGGCGCCGCCGGCGTCCACGGCGGCCACCCGCTTGGCCATGACCCGTCGCTCCTCGCGCGGGTCGAGGACGGCCACGATGTCGCCCACGCGGGGGCGCACGAAGCCCAGCACCAGGAGGCGGTCGCCCGGCTCCAGCGCCGGGCGCATGCTGTCGCCGTGGACGACCAGGCGGCGCAGCGGCGAGTGCGTCATTGAGCGAGCAACTGGGTAGGTTTCGGACATGGTGCTTTCACGTCTTCTCTCCATCATCGACCAAGTCCGCGCTCCGCTCGATGTGTACGCCCACTGCGACCTGCCGTGCGGCGTGTACGACCCCGCGCAGGCCCGCATCGAGGCGGAGTCGGTGAAGTCCATCGCCGAGAAGTACCAGGACAGCGACGACGAGGTGTTCAAGGAACGGGCCCTGTTCATCAAGGAGGAGCGGGCCGAGCTCTGCAAGCACCACCTGTGGGTGCTGTGGACCGACTACTTCAAGCCCGAGCATCTCAAGCAGTACCCCGAGCTCCACGAGCTGTTCTGGAACGCCACCAAGCTGGCAGGCGAGTCCAAGCACAGCGTCGACCCGGGCGTCGGCCAGAAGCTCCTCGACGCCATCTCCGAGATCGACAAGATCTTCTGGGAGACCAAGGGCGAGAAGAAGGCGGCCTAGCCCTCCCGAATCCTGCACGGCGGCAACTCGCTGGGTTACCGTCCCCCCAACTCGGTATACGGGACAGGGGGTACATCGTGCACGACCTGGTTCTGGCCGTTCCGCTCTTCCACCGCGTCGGCGGCATCATCCTCTCGCGCTGGGCCCACTTCCTGGCGGGCATCACGTGGATCGGTCTCCTCTACTACTTCAACTTCGTGCAGACGCCTGCGTTCGCCGGCTTCGACGCCGGCGCTCGCAACGAGGCCACGGCCAAGCTCGTGCCGAGGGCGCTGTGGTGGTTCCGCTGGGGTGCGATGCTCACGCTGCTGTCGGGCATCTCCATCCTGGCCTTCCAGGATCAGTTCAACGCCGACTACTGGAAGACGCCGTCGGGCGTCAGCATCGCCACCGGCATCCTGCTGGCGCTGGTGATGTTCAGCAACGTGTGGTTCGTCATCTGGCCGGCCCAGAAGCGCGTGATCGCCAACGCCGAGAATGTCCTCGGCGGCGGCGAAGCCAATCCAACGGCCGCCGGCTTCGGGCGGCGGGGGCTGCTGGCGTCCCGGACGAACACGCTGTTCTCCATCCCCATGCTGTTCTTCATGGCAGCCACCAGTCACTTCGCCCCGTTCCACACCTCGAGCAGCTCGGGTAAGCGGGGCGCCTTCCTCGGCATCGTGGTCTTCATCACGGCGGTCCTCGAGCTCAACGCCCTCGGTCTCCTTGGCGGGACCGAGCCCGGCGGTGCCCGCGCCTACCTCGACAAGCACCAGAGCACGATCATTGCCGGCTTCGTCTACGCCGCCGTGCTGATCGCGCTCTTCGAGATCTTCTTCGGCTAGGCCCCGCTACTTCACTTCGCTTCACTTCACGAGCGCGGCCGCCAGCCAGGCCCACACGGGGGCGAGCAGCAGGAGCGAGTCGAGACGGCGAAGGGCCGGGGCGTTGGCCTGACGGTCGCCGAGGACAACCGACGCGGCCATCGGCCCGAGCGGGGCGAGCACGGCTGCGACGAAGCCGAGCAGGAACGGGGCGCCGCCCGGGAACGACGGCACGAGCACGGCGACGAACAGCGTCACGCAGACGATCGACGCCACGCCGGCGATCGGGCCGTCCCACTCGGACGCAGCACCGGTGCCCACCAGGTAGTTGCCCATGTCGAAGGCGGCGGCGAAGGCGAAGAGCGCGAGCGGCGCGGCCACACCGATGCCGCGCAGCAGCACGGGACTGGCGGCGGCAAGGCCGATCGGCAGGATGATCATGAGCGTGAGGGCGACGTCCCGCGACGGCGCCTTGGTCACGTTGCTGGCCCTCGCCAGCATGGTCGCGACGAGGATCAGGAGGACGACGAGGGTCACGGTCTGGAGGCCGCTGATGGCTGCGAGTGGCAGGGCGGCGGCACCGGCAACGGCGACGTAGCTGACGGGCCGCTCCCGCCGTTGCAGCCAGACCCTCGTGACCTGGACTGCGGCCACGGCGCCCAACGCCGCCATCCACAGACCAAGTGTGGCGCGGCCACCGGCCACGGCGGCGATGGTGACGACCAGCCAGGCGATGCCGAGGCGGACATGGGGCTTGTCGGTGTCGGGGACGACGGTGAGCGGCTCCCGCTCAGCGGCGCTCGCCGCCCGCTTGCCGTTGAGCTGCGGTGTGGCCACCGGCGGCGTCGTCAGCCGGGCCAGCGACCCCTCGATGTCGGGCGGGCGGAACCATCCCGATCCCGACTGGTCGGACTCGGGCTTGGTGAGAGGCAGCGGCTCCTCCAACGGCTTCCGACCCTCTTCCCCGCCGTTCTTGGCGCAGAAATGTGCGGGATCCGCACATTTCTGCGCCAAGAACGCTGAGCCGGGCGCCGACGAGCGGTCGGCTGAGCCCGCGGTGCCGCCGTCGGAGCCTCCCGACACCGGGGGGAGGACGGCGACCACGTCGCCTTCGCGCAGCGAGGCGCGGACGTCCGCGGGCTCGCCGTTGACCCAGATGCGCGAGTGGGCCAGCACTTCCGCGAAGCGTTCGCCGTATCGGCTCCTGGCTTCCTCGAGGACCTCGGCGACGGTGACGCCGTCGATGCGGTCGACGGAAAGGCCGGCCGCCTCTCGCGCTGAAGCGAACAGCCGAAGGACGGCCACGGCCGGATTAGCTGCCTTCTGCGACCTCGGCGAGGCCGTCCTTGATGACGGTGTCGCCGTTGCTCGTCGCCTCGAAGGCGTAGACGTGCCGCCCGTCCCTGGCGCCGGCGTCGTAGATGGTGGTGACGACGTCGTTGCCGGGGAACACGGGCTTGGAGAAGCGAACGGCCAAGCGCTTGAGCCGCGCCGGATCCCCGCCCGCGACCGACTTGATCACCGCCTGGCTCGTCATCGCCATCGTGCACAAGCCGTGGGCGATGATGCCGGGCAGGCCGACGCTCTTGGCGAAGTCGTCGTCGACGTGAATCGGCATCTGGTCGCCCGAGGCGTCGCGGTAGCGGTAGGTCTGGTCGTCGTCGACGTGGATGGTGAACTCGCCGACCTTGTTCCCGCGCACCGCCTCGTCGAAGGAGTGGTCGGGCTTGTCGGGGCCGCCGCTCTCGCCGTCGGACATGCCGCGGATGAAGCTGGTCATGTACTGCTCGAGCACGACGTTGCCGCTGTCGTCCTTGCTCGTCAGCTTGACCGTGGCCCGGGTGCCCGACCTGCCGACCCGGAAGCTGTAGTTCTCCGCCGTCGTCGACAGGGTCATGCCCGGCACGAGCGGCTGGTGGAAGTGCATGTCCTGCTCGCCGTGCACGACCATCATCAGCGCCTCGGGCGGGATGGTGTCGGCGGCCGCCATCATCACCGCCTCCCACGTCGGCACGACACCGAACACGGGCGGGGCGTACTTGCCCGACGTGTAGGCCTCGTTGTCGTCGTTCGTCGCGGCGGCGTAGGCCTTCACCCGGTCGGGGTCGAGCGTGGCCGTGCGCTCGTCGTACGTCTTGCCGAGCTTGTCGACGGGCAGCGCCATCACAGACCTCCTCCGCCTCTGGTTGGCGGTACCAACCGTCGTGATGACGACGTCTAGTGCCGCCAGAAGTCAGGGGGACGCTACTGCGGCGAGCAGACGGTCAGCGAAGTCGGCCGTGAGGACGTCGCCGCCGTGGCCGGCGCCGGCGAGCAGCCACAGCGCCTTGGGCTGGCGGGCGGCGTCGTAGATGGCGCGGGGTGCTCCCGCCCGTAGCTGACATGGCGGTCGCCGTCTCCCAGATCGCCCCCGCCTTCACCGTCGTCGTGCACGAC
>CADDZP010000099.1 GCA_902812475.1 Actinomycetota bacterium
GTCACGCGACGTCGGCCATCGGCACGGCGTCGCGTGACTGGGGCAGCGGCGGCAGCTGCGGCTCGTTCGTGTCGGGATTGCGCCGGCCGACGAACCCGTACTTCCAGTCCTCGTTGCGGCCCGCCGCCGACGCCGAAATCCGCGTGGGTTCGGGACGCCGCGGCGGCTCGACCTGCAGGACGCCTCGCCACGACAGGAACTTCCCGTACGGGGTCTCCTTGCCGGTGGCGACTTGGACGTCGACGCTGCGGACGGGCTGCCACGACGCGATGGCGTCGGTCGTCCGGAAGAAGAAGGCGTCGGCACCGTCGTTGAGGGACAGCAGAGCGATGACCTGGCCGGCCTCGGCCGATTCCAGCGCCCGGGCCAGCAACAGCGCCGGGTGGGCGGCGCCGGTGTTGCCGACCGTTGCGGACAGGTCGTCGGCGACGACGCCCTTGGCCACGCCGAGACGGTTCACGGTGCTGCGCACGGCGCGGGCGTGACTGCCGGACACCACGACGGTGGTGACGTCCTCGACCGTCAGCCCGACGCTCTTCAAGCCCTCACGCCACGCCTGCTCGCCGAGGGGCACGTACTTGGTCTCGCCGAAGCGCTCCTCCCAGTGCTTCGTGCGCATGTCGCCGGGCGTGCGCCACTGATCGACGAACTCCTCGGTGGCGCAGGCCCCGCCCAGGTACTCGGCGATGACGGGTCCGTCGCCGACGACGACAGCAGCGGCCCCGTCGCCGCCGGACGCCTCGTCGCTGCTCCCGGGGAGGCCGGTACGCAGGTCGGCGGAGACGACCAGGTCGGTGCCCGTCCCGTTGAGAGCGGCGGCCAACGCCGCGACCGCCGAGCGGGTCGCGCCGCCGAAGTCGGCGGCCCGCACGTCATGGTCGAGGCGCAGGGCGGCGTGGATCGTCGTGGCGTTGGTCTTGTCGAGATAGCCGGGGGCCACCGTGCTGAACCAGAGCGAGTCGACGGCGGTGCCGTCGGGCGCCGACTTCAACGCCAGGCGGGCCGCCTCGAAACCCATCGTGGTGGTGTCCTCGTCGTAGGACGCCACTGCCCGCGTGCCGCGACCGCCGCCCTGGCCGACGAACGGCGCGATGGTCGAGCGGTCGAGCCTGCCCCGCGGGACGTAGCCGGCGGCGCTGACGATGCCTCTCATATGACAAGGCCTCTCATGTCTTCCTTCCGGTGATCGTGTGATGGAGGATGCGCGCCGTCGTCTCGACGAGCTCTCGCCGAGTGACGCCCCGCGGCTCGAGGTCGAAGTGGTACGACGCCATGCGCTCGAGCATTGAAACCATGGCCGCGGCCGCCGAGTAGGGCGTGATCTCGGGTGGGACGCGGCCGGCCCGCTGGTTCTCGGCCACCGCCTCGGCGATGCGGTCGGTGACCTGGCCCAGTGTGCGGTTGCGGACGTCGCGGAAGCGCTGGTCGCCCTCGTCCGCAGCCAGATTGCGGACGCGCATCAAGGCTCGGTGCTCGTCCCAGTAGCGGAAGTAGCGGTCGACCAGGTCGCGGGCCGACTCGAGGCCGCCCTTGCCGTTCCACGGCTCGTCGAGCAGACGGGCGACAGGCTCGACCTCTTCGGCGGCCTCGTCAGCGAGCACGAGCACGGCCTCGTCGACGTCGCGGAAGTACTGGTAGAAGGTCGCAGGCGACGTGCCCACCTTGCGGGCCACCTCGACGACGCGCACGTCGCGAATGCCGTGCGTCTGCAACAGCTCGTACGTCGCATCGAGGAGGCGACGGCGGGTCAGCTGGGCCCGGCGCCCGAGGGGGCGACCGTCGATCGCCAGCGTCTGGCTCACAGGTGCGCCGCCTGCGGCGGCTGCCCGTGAGTGGGCACACTGTCACATTGGCTCGCTCGCTGACGCTCGCTCACGGAAACCTCACGGGGCGTCAGATTAGTCTGACGCCCGCGTCAGGCTCCTCGGGATCAGAGGCGCGAGCGGCCCCGGTAGTAATAGCCACCGCCGCCGAAGAGCAACAGCAGGATGACGACGATGAGCAGGATTGTGAGCATGCGTCGGGTGTCCCCAACGGCGGCTGCGGTCAAACGCTGAGCAGGCCGGCGACGGTGTCGGCGTGGTCGTCGCCGGTGCCGAACGCGGTGTCGAGGACCCACGCCCGCTTCAGGTAGAGGTGGACGTCGACCTCCCACGTGAAGCCCATGCCGCCGTGCACCTGCGTTGCGGTCTTGGCATTGGACGTGGCCGCCTCGCCGGCGAGGAGCTTGGCTCCCGACACGGCGCGCTCCGGCGGGCCGAGGGCGGGCTCGTCGAGGTGCACGGCCGCCGCGTACACGGCCGACCGGGCCACCTCCGTGCGCACGAGCATGTCGGCGAGCATGTGCTTCACGGCCTGGAACGATCCGATGGGGCGGTCGAACTGCTCACGGGACTTGGCGTAGTCGACGCTGCGCTCGGTGAGAACGTCGGCCATGCCGACGAGGTAGGCGCCGACGAGCACCGTCCCTTCCAGACGCCAGCGCACTGCGTCGCCGGGCACGCCCCGCCGCTCGCCGCGGAGCAGGCCGCCAGCCACATGCACGGGTGTGAGTGGGTCGAGAGGCCAGTCGACAGCGCGGGCCGACAGTCTCGACCGGTCGACCTCCCACAGCCCGTCGTCGTCGACGGCGAGAAGTACATCGATCACGTCGGGGTGCTCGACGACGAACGGCTCGTCTCTGCGCTGCAGGCCGCCCACGACGCGGTCGCCTTCGGCCGCACCCGGGACGCGGCCGGCGGCCAGGTGCGTCCACACCAGGGGGCCGGGGACCAGCGCGCGACCGAGCTGCTCGAAGACGATGGCGGCCTCGGCCATGCCGAGACCGGCGCCGCCGTCGTCCTCGGAGAGGCGCAGCGAGAAGACGCCGGCGTCGGCCAGCTCCCGCCACAGCGCCCGGTCGACGCCGCCGACGTCGATGAGCGCCCGCACCCGTTCCATCGGGAACACGCCCTCACACAGCTTGCGCACGCCGTCCTGCAGCGCTTCTTGGTCCGACGTCAGCGTGAAATCCATCAGCTCTTCGAGGCGGGACAGGCCCCCCCTCGACCTCCCCCCCGGGCCCTCGCTTCGCTCGGCGATCGGCGGCAGCCGGAGCGGGCGCCTGCGGCGCCGAGGGCAGCCGCCTCGAACTGCACCTCGGCGGACAGGCATTGCGTCGAGATGACGGGCGGGCTCATCGCGGCAGCCCGAGGATTCGCTCGCCGATGATGTTGCGCTGGATCTGCGAGGTGCCGGCGGCGATCGTCAACGCCAGCGTGCGCAGGCGCTCCTCCACGACGTGGCCCGACCCCTCGTACACGTCGTCGATGGACAACGACGCCCGGTCGAGGACGCGCAGGGCCAGGTCGCCGATGCGCTGGATGAGCTCGGAGTAATAGAGCTTCACGACGCTGGCGCCGACACCGGGCACGCCCGTGCGAGCGGCTTCCGAGACGGTCCGCTTGACCAGGTTCCACAGGGCGTCGAGCTCGGCGGCGGCGTGTCCGATCTCCCGCCGCACACCCGTGTCGTCCCACGCCGTGCCGTCACCGCGCTGTACCGTGCGCGCCAGCCGGGCCAGCTCGTCGAGCTGGTGCCGAGCCTCGACCATCTCGGGCACGAGCGATGTCCCCCGCTCGAAGCTGAACGTCACCATGGCTACCCGCCAGCCGTCGTTCTCGTCGCCGACCCGGTTGGCCACGGGGATGCGCACGTCGTCCAGGTACAGCTCGCTGAACTCAGAACTGCCCAGCACCGTCTTCAGGGGTCGGACGTCGACGCCGGGCGTGTCCATGGGGAGGATCAGCCAGGTGATGCCCTTGTGCTTGGACTCCGGGTCGGTGCGCACGAGAAGCTCGCAATAGTCGGCCACCTGGGCGAACGACGTCCAGATCTTCTGCCCGTTGACGACGTAGTGGTCGCCGTCGCGCACGGCACGCGTGCGCAGCGAGGCGAGATCCGAACCGGCAGCCGGCTCGGAGAATCCCTGGCACCACACCTCTTCACCCTTGAGGATGGCGGGCAGGTGGCGGGCCCGCTGTTCGTCGTTGCCCTCCGCGATCAGCGTGGGGCCGGCGTGCAGCATGCCGACGAAGTTCACGCTGACGCCGACGTTCGGCGCGCCGGCCTTGGTGATCTCCTCGTAGAACACCAGCTGCTCGCTGAGCGACGCGCCCCGCCCGCCGTATTCGGCCGGCCAGTTGATTCCGGCGTAGCCGGCGTCGTGGAGCATGCCCTGCCACGCTGTGTCCCGTGCCCGGCGGGCCGCCCAGTCCTCCCTCTTCGGCTCGGGTGGCAGCTTCGGCAGCGCCTCGGCGATCCACGCCCGCAGCTCGGCGCGGAAGCGCTCGTCCGACTCAGACCAGAGGAGGTCCACCTACTGCTTCCAGATCTCGACGATCTGGGCCGTCGTCGCGACGGTGGCGACGAGCGACAGCGTGTTGTCGAGCACGGCCTCGGCGTAGTCGGCGGGGACGCCGGCGACGGCGTCACGCGGGATCACAACCTGGTAGCCGTGATTCACGGCGTCGAAGGCCAGGTTCTGGAGGGCCACGTTCACCGACACGCCGACGGCGACGATCGTCGACACGCCCATGTTGCGTAGCACGGGGTCGAGCTCGGTACCACCCATGGGACCGAGGCCGTGCAGCCTCGACAGCACCAGATCGCTGGGCTCGACACCGATCTCGGGGACGACCTCGGTGGCGGGCGTGCCGGGCAGCATGCCGACACTCGATCGGCGCATGCCCGCGAACAGGCGGGCGTTGGTGTTGCCGCCCAGGTGGTCGCCCCGGTGGTGGGCGGTGGCGTGCACGACGCGCACGCCCGCGGCACGGGCGACGCGCACGAGCTCGGCGGTGTTGGCGAGGGCGCCGGCATCCCGGAAGGCCGCCGCCAGCTCGGGCAGCGCCGACGAGTCGCCGACGACGCCCCGCTGCACCTCCGACGTCACAACGGCTGTGTGCGCCGGCGCCACGAGTTCGGCCAGGTCTACGGGCACAGGCGCCCTATGCCGTGAGGCCGCCGTCGACGGAGACGATCGCCCCGGTGATGTAGTCGCCGTCGTCGGAAGCCAGGAAAGCGATCGCCTTGGCCACCTGGTCGGGCGTGACGAACCCGAACGGCGTCATGAGCTTGGCCATCAGGCGCTTCGACGCGTCGGGCGGAGGGGCGAACTGGCCGAGCATGGGCGTGTCGACGCCGCCCGGTGCGACGGCGTTGATCCGCACGCCCCGCTCGAGATACTCGACGGCAAGGGCCTTGGTGAGCTGCACCACGCCGCCCTTCGACGCGCAGTAGGCGGCGCTGTACGGCTGGCCCATCAGCCCGGCCGTGGAGGCGACGTTGACGATGTTGCCGCCGTTGTCGAGCAGATGCGGCAGCGCCGCCTGGCACATCAGGAACGTGCCCGTGAGGTTGACGCCGAGGATGCGCTGCCAGTCGTCGAAGGCCGCCTCGGTCGTGTGGGCGAACTTGCCGATCCCCGCCACGTTGCACACCGTGTTCGGGGGGCCGAGCTGGGCGACGATCTCCTTCATCGACGACGCCACGGAGTCGGGGTCGCTCACGTCGGTGCGAACAGCAACGGCGGTGCCGCCGGCTGACGTGATCTCGTCGACCGTCGTCTGCAGTGCCTTGTCGGAGATGTCGAGGGCGGCCACGGCGCCGCCCTCGCCCGCGATCAGCTTGGCCGTCGCCCGCCCGAGACCCGAGGCGGCGCCGGTGACGACGGCGACCCGACCCCCGAAGCGACCCACGTCCACCATCCGGCGGAGTGTATGTGACGGACCGTCAGGTGTCCCTGGTGCCCCCCCCGTACCGACTTTCGTGCGTCAATGCCCAACTATTGGGCATTGACGCACGAAAGTCAGGCGGGGCGAGACGTCGATCTACTTCTTGCTGTTGGTGTACCGAGCGCGCAGCACGTGCTTGACGATCTTGCCGCTCGGGTTGCGAGGGATGACCTCGACGGTCTCCAGCTGCTCGGGGATCTTCTGCATCATCAGGCCCTTGGCCCTGAGGAACTCCACCATCTCGTCGAACCTGAGCGCGTTGCCGGCGTCCTGCAGGGCGACGACGGCACAGCACCGCTCGCCCAGGGCGGGATCGGGCAGGCCGATGACCGCCACGTCGGCCACCTTCTCGTGGGTGTAGAGGAGGTCCTCGACCTCCTTGGCGCTGATGTTCTCCCCCTTGCGGATGATGACGTCCTTGAGGCGGCCGGTGATGACGACGTAGCCCTCGGCGTCGACGAAGCCGAGGTCGCCGGTGCGGAAGTAGCCGTCGTCGTCGAACGCGTCGGCGTCGAGCGACGAGTCCAAGTAGCCGAGGCAGACCTGCGGACCCTTGGCCCGGATCTCGCCCTCTTCGCCGGCGCGGGCGAGCTTGCCGTCGACGGTCACCACCTTGAGCTCGACACCGGGGCTGGCCTGGCCCTCGGTGTTGGCCAGTTTGTCGTCGGGGTCGTCGACCGACGCCATGGTGAGGATGGGCGCCTCGGTCAGGCCGTAGCCGGACACGATGCCCACACCGCCGATCTCGTTCTTCATGTCGTAGTGCAGCTGGGGCGGCTTCGGTGCCCCGCCCCCGATCCACGCCCGCACGTTCTGGAGCACCTTCTCGGGCGCCCGCTTGCGCGCCTCGGCCAGGTACGCCTGGTGGAAGACGGTGCCGGCACCCGCCAACGTCGCCTGCTCACGGTCGAAGAGGTCGACGACGGCAGGCGGGTCGAACGTCTCGACGATCACGTGGGTCATGCCCGCCATGAGGGCCGCCATCAGCAGGCCGGCGCCCCCGATGTGGGTGAACGGGAAGACGAACCCGTGGACGTCGTCGGACGACATCTTCAGGCGCTCGGCCATGGCGATGGCCGAGGCCATGATGCTGGCGTCGGTGTGCTGGGCGCCTTTGGGATCAGCCGTGGTGCCCGACGTGTAGAAGCGCCAGCGGACGGGCAGGTCGGCGCCCGGCTCGCGAAACGGCGCCAGCGTCGAGAGGTCACCCTCGGGGAGCTGGCGGTCGGCGACGAGGACCTCGAGGCCGCCCTGGCCGGCCGCGATCTCGTCGGCCATGGCCTTGTAGTCGAAGCCGCGGAAGGCGGTGGGCACGACGAGCAGGCGAGCGTGCGTCTGGTCGGTGACGAAGCCGACCTCGCGCTGGCGGTAGATCGGCATGACCGGGTTCTGCACGGCGCCGAGGCGGCTGAGGGCGGCGACGAGCACGAACGACTCGATCCACGTGGGCAGCTGCCACGTGACCGGCGTGTCTTCGCCGACTCCCATGGCCGCCAGCCCGGCCGCCGCCCGTTCGGCGGCCGCCCGGTACTCGGCGAACGTCATCGTGCGCTTGGCCTCGTCGGTCAGGAACAGGGCATCGGGCGACTCGTCCGCCCGCCGGTCCACCAGGTCCCACAGCGTGCGCCCTCGAATCATCCGGTGACTCTATTGCCGCACGACAAGCAGACGCATAGGGTGCGGAGGCCGTTTGGAGGGGGAGGGGACGTTCGATGAAGAGAGCTGGAATCATCGCCGCGGGACTCGCACTGGCCGCGTCCACGGCGATTGCCACACCGAGCTTCGGGCTGAAGCGCCAAGACCCGTGCGACGCGCTGCAGCGCCAGCTCAACACTCTCGAGGTGCGCCTCGCCCATCAGGGGATCGACACCCGCGCCGGAGGACGCACGCTGGGCCGCATCCTCACCCTGAGGGAGACGGCTCGCTTCGTGGGATGCCGCCTGTCGTAGTGGCATGTCGGCGGCTCCGCCGACCGTGAGGACCAACCACGGCGGTCGCCGGACCACCGAAGGCCAACAGTCACGCCGTGTGCGAGCCGTGCCCGGGCTCATGCTCGGAAGCGGCGTGCTCGCGTTGGTAGTGGCGCTGCTGGTCGCCGACAAGAGCGGCATCAGCCACCGGGACACGGAGGCACTCGCCGCCGGGCCGGTACACCTGACACTCGTCTTCACCGCTCCGTCGTCCACCATGGTGCTCGCGGGCGTCCTCACGGCCGTGGCCGTCGTCATCCTCGCCTACGGGATCGACAGCTGGGGCGCACACCGGGTCAGCGACCCGGCGCCACAGTTCGGAGAGGCGCTGAAGCGTCCGCTGCGCTCAGAGGCGACGGCCGCGCGTCAAGGCGGCCCCCTGGCGGTGACCGCCCTCATTCCTGCGTGCAACGAGGAGCTCCACCTACCGCTCATCCTCCAGTCGTTGCACCGGCAGACGGTCCCTCCCCTTGAAGTGTGGGGTGATCGCCGACAACTGCACCGACCGCACGGCCGACGTGGCGCTCACGGTGCGAGCGTCTACACGACCGTCGCCAACGTCACCGCAAGGCCGGCGGCGTCAATCAGCTACTCGCCCGTCTGCTGCCCAGGATGGGACCTCTCGATCTCGTGCTCGTCATGGACGCCGACACGATCATGGTCGACGACTTCCTCGAGCGCGCCATCTCCGAGCTCGACGACACACCCGACCTCGACGCCGTCGGCGGCGTCTTCTTCGGCGACTCCACTCCGGGGACGCTGGCCCAACTCCAGCGCAACGAGTACATGCGCTATGGCCGCGACATCTCCCGCCGCCAAGGCCGCGTCTTCGTCCTGACCGGAACCGCGTCCGTGTTCCACGCCGACGCCCTGACCGCCGTCGCCGAGAGCCGGGGCTCCATCCTCCCGGGCGAGTTGGGCCACGTCTACGACACCTACTCGCTCACCGAGGACAACGAGCTCACCCTCGCCCTGGAGACGCTCGGGGCGCGGTTGCTGTCGCCGCGTGGCTGCCGCGTGAGGACGGAGCTCATGCCGACGTGGCGCGATCTGTGGCACCAGCGCCAACGCTGGCAGCGCGGAGCGCTCGAGAACATCGGGATGTACGGGATCACGTCGGCCACGGCCAGATACTGGATGCAGCAATTCGGCCTCGGCTACGGCGTGTTGGCGCTGTTCTCGTATCTGGCCCTCACCTTCTTGGCGTACGTCGCCCTCGGCGTCACGACCGTCGTGCTGTTCTGGGCCCTCGTCGGCGCCCTGTTCGCAGTGGAGCGCACCGCCGCGGTGTGGAAAGGCGGATGGCGGGCTCGGCTGCTCGCCGTACCACTCGTGATCGAGCTCGGGTACGCCGCCTTCCTCCAGGTCGTCTACGTCAAGTCGCTGATCGACATCGCCACCGGACGCTCCAAATCGTGGAACGCAGCCAAGGTCACGAGGACGGTGGCCTGATGGTGCTCGCGCTCTCCCTGATCGAGAACCGTTGGTTCGAGCTGCTCTGCGTGTTCGTCGGCTTCAACACGATCGTGTACGTCTGTCTGTCCCTCGGGAAACTCTGGCCACGACGCCGACGCTGACCTGCACCGGCTACGAGGCGGCTCAGCTGCGGCCCAGGTACTGCTGGTTGACCTGGTCCAGAACCTGCCGCAGCACGGTGAGATCGCCCTTGCGGATGAAGCGGTCGACGCTTCCACTTGACTGCGCCGCCGCTCCGACCTCCATCGCCGAGAACATCACGTTCACGATCTCCGGCCACATCGACTTGAGCCGGGCTGCCACCTCCAAGCCGTTCATGCCGGGCATGCGGTAGTCGACGATGGCGACGTCGGGCTCGATCTGCTCAGCGACTCGCAAGGCGTCGGAGCCGCTCGTCGCCCGGCCGACGATCTCCCAACACTCGGCCAGCACGACCGCCTGCAGCAGGGCGATCATGTCGGGCTCGTCGTCGACCAGCAGAACCCGCAGCCTTCGCTCTTCCCCCACGTTGCCTCCCCAAGCATCGGCGTTTCGTGGTGGAGTACCCAGCGGGTCGGACGATAATCCTGCTACTTCGCGGCCACGGGATTGACCGGGGAGCCGGTGGCGCCCGTGAACGGCTCGGGCGAGGCCTCCAGAAGGAAGGCGTAGACGCCGTCGTCGGCGCAGTCGGCGGACAGCGCCTCGAGGTCCCAGTTCTGGCCCTGGGTGAGCCCGACGTCGCGGAGGTCAAGGAGGTGTACGGGCAGGAAGAGGTCCTGGCGCTCGGGCGGGAACACTTCGAAGGTGAGGTTGTCGGTGGCGACGGCGGCGATGTCATGGTCGCGGAACCAGGCCACGGCGTCGATGCCCGGACCCGGCGACGGATGACCGTAGGCGTCCTTGTCGCCCCCGTGCAGGACTCGGATCTGGCCGGTGCGGATGAGGACGACGTCGCCCGGCTGGACGTCGACCCTCGCCTGCTCGCGCGCCGCTTCGAGATCGTCGGAGCCGACGGCGTGGGCGCCTTCGAGCCGGTCGACGCCACGGGCCCTCGCCACGTCGAGAAGCAACCCTCGGCTCACGATCGTGCCCGCCTTGTCGACGCCGCATCTGGCAGCGCCGGCCTCGGTGACCGACGACGCCGGGAAGCCGTTGTAGAGGCAACCGCCGTAGCTGACGTGGGCGAGGGCGTCCCAGTGGGTCGCCGCCTGCAGGCCCATGC
>CADDZP010000100.1 GCA_902812475.1 Actinomycetota bacterium
CGGGATTGACGCAGTTAGCAGACGCTTGATATAGTTAGCGACATGCCGATCACCGACATCACCAAGAACCTCGAGGACCAGGTACTCGGGGCCATCGCCATCGCCCAGGAGGTCGTCGTCGACGGCGTCCAGCGCGTGGCCGAGGCCGTCGACCCCGTGCTCCCCGACGTCCCCCGCCCATTCGCCGCCGAGGCGGCCGAGCTGCTCGACGGAGCCTTCACGTTCGCCGAGAAGCTGCTCCAGTCCGGCCACCAGCTCGTCAACCGCCTCGTCGACGTGACCGACTCGGCGACCACCGCCGAGAAGCCGGCGGCGTCCACCGCCACCAAGCCCGCTCCGGCAACCAAGGCCGGTGGGCAGGCCCGGTAAGGACCCCTGGCGCGACCAGCTGGAGGGGCTCGGGGCGTTCATTCGCAGTCAACGGCGACTGGCGAACATGTCGCTCCGCCAGCTGGCGGACCTGACCGACGTCTCCAACCCCTATCTGAGCCAGATCGAACGGGGACTGCACGAGCCGTCGGTCCGGGTCCTGAAGTCCATCGCCCGGGCGCTCAACGTCTCGGCTGAGACATTGCTCGCTCAAGCCGGCCTCCTCAACGACGAGGGGGCCGGTGGCGCGCCCGACGCCGAGTCGGCGTCTGCGCGGGTCGACACCGCGGCCGCCATACGTTCCGACCCGGATCTCACCGACGCCCAGAAGGAAGCTCTGCTGGGCGTCTACCGCAGCTACATCGCCGACAACAGCGCCTGACCGGCTCTCTCTCGCCGCTCCAGCCGCCGCCCCGCCGCTTTCGCTGAGTTGTAGTCGCTGTGCGCCAACAACTCAGCTTTAGCGCCGGGCGAACGGTCGGTTCGGTCGGTTAGAGCATGCGGTCGACCTGGTCGCAGGCGCCCTGCACCGAGTCGAGCGTGCGGTTGGCGGCGGCTTCGTCACCGGCGTCGGCGTAGTCGACGGCTCGTTTGACGCCGTTCAGGCACGTCTTGAACGTGTCGAGCTGGCCCTTCGTGCCCGTCAGTTCGTTCACCTTGGTCGTCAGCTCCGCGCTCTTGGCGTCGAGCTGGGCCTTCAAGTCGTCTCGTGCCTTGGTCGTCGTCGCCAGCTGACTCTGCGTCGCCGACAACTGGTGTCGGGTCTTCTCGAGCGTCGTCTTCGTCCGATCGAGGCGATGCTGCGTGCGCTGCGTCATCACCACAGCGGCGACAAGGACCACGGCGACGATGGCGGCCACGAGTGCTATGCGGACCCACGGCGAGCTCGACAGCGTGCTCTCCGCCGTGGCGGCGCCCGCTCCACCCGCTCCTTCCACACCGACCGGCGCACTGCAGCTCTCGCAGAAGCGCCAGCCCGGCTCGATGTCGTGCCCGCAATTGCGACACGTCGTCGCCGGTGCCGCCCGTTCGGTGGTCCTCTCCAATGTGGCCGTGGCCATGGTTCCCCCTTGTCCGCCTGCTGAGGTGAAAATCGCCTCCCGTCAGGCCGCGGTCGACACCCACGAGGGCGAGGTCATCGGGGATGTCGACCTGGGCGATCGTCCCCGTCAGCGTGCGGTCCCCCACCCGGACGCCCAGCTGGTGCTCGCCGTGGTCCCACGAATCGGCGACGACGTGTAAGTCGGTGACGATGGTGGCGTGGCCGCCGCCCGACTGCATGGCGAAGCCGGAGCCGTGTCCGTCCTTCTCGTCGATGGTGACGACCGACGCCTGCACCCGCTTGGCCACGGTTGCGACGTCGGGATGGCCGCTGACCTTGGTCTCGAGATCGCTGATGCGGTGGCTGAGGGCGCTGATGACCTTGTCGTCGGCGCCCAGCCGGCGAGTGAGAGCCGATGCGCGCTGGTCCTCACGCTCGCGGGCCTGCCAGGTGAAGGCGACGACAAGCCGAGCGCAAGGGGGACGGCGACGGCGGCGGCGACCGCCGCGGCGATCAACGACTGAGCGGCGCGCGGCCGGTTGGTGGGCGGGTCCGCATCGACGGTCGGCGGTGCGTCACACGAGGGGCAGCGAGCGTCGAACAGCGGCGACCCGCACCGAGCGCAGAACCGGCGATCGCCGTTGGCATCCGTCGCCCGGTCGCCCCTTGGGCCCGACTTTGTCGCCCAAGAGGCCACACACGGATTATCAGCCGGTTCGGGACCCGGGTTGATGAGGTCGACCGCGGCCATGGCACCTGCGAGTGTGGGGCCAGCGAGCGCCATCCTGACCACCACCCCGTTCAGCTCATTCCCAGGATCCCGGTCGGGCTAGTCCACGCCGCTTTCGCTGACTTGTACGCGCTATGCGCAAACAAATCAGCAATAGCGACGGGCTAGTCGAGGGCGCCCTCGAGGCGCAGGAGGCGCTCCTTCACGCTGACGCCGCCGCCGTAGCCGCCCAGCCCGCCGCCGGTGGCCAGCACACGGTGACAGGGCACGACGACGGGGATCGGGTTCGAGCCGAGGGCGTTCCCGGCTGCCCGGTACGCCTTGCGGTTGCCGGCCTTCGTCGCCATCTCCATGTAGGTGCTGGTGCGGCCGTACGGGATCTCGGCGGTGTGCCGGAGGATCTGGTGGCGGAAGCCCTGGCCCGTCAGCGTCCAGTCGAGCTGGACCGTGAACGTGTGGAGGCGTCCCTCGAAGTACTCGTCGAGCTGACGACGCACGGTGTCCAGGCGGGCCGGGGCCTCGAGGACCCTGGGCGAGATCTTGGTCGCCAGCTGGTCGAGCACGTCGTCGGCGTCCTCGGTCGGGAAGCCCAGTCGGACGATCCCCCTCGGGGTCGACGCCACCAGCAGGCTGCCGATTGGCGAGTCGACGGTCGCGTAGGCCACGTCGAGCAGCCCCTCGGCCTCCGCCCGCTGCGCCAGGTCCTCCAGCAGCTGCGGCGTCACGCCATTCATGCCCACGTCTCCCTCAACTTCTTGATCCCTTCGTGCACGCTTCTGCGCGCCGCGGCTTCGGAGCAGCCGAGCAGACGGGCGATGTCGCCGTAGCCCATGTCGTCGGCGAAGCGGTGCTTGACCGCGGCCTGCTGCTTGGGCGGCAGGCCGTCGACGAGCTTCCACAGCGCCGGCTCTCCGTCGAGCACCGTCGGCGCATCCACCGGGATCTCGGGCACGATCTCGGCCGGCACCGGCCGCCGCTGCCTCGCCCGATGGGCGTCGATGGCCTTGCGATGGGCGATCGTCAGCACCCACCCACGCAGATTCCCTTCGTGCTGCAGGGTGGGATACGCCCGCATGGCGGCGATGAACGTCTCCTGCCAGCAGTCGTCGGCGTCGTGCTGTCCGACGCTGGCCACCAGGAACCCGTGCACGGCCGACCCGTGCTCGTCGACAAAGCGCTGAAACGGCGGCACCCCCATCGCCAATGGAACGCTAGAGGTCGTTGACGTGTGAGGTTTGGACGTTTCTCAACCCCAGGCGCAAGTTTTCGTCCACGAAGAGACCCTTGCCTCTCGTACTGCGCCTGCCGTCTACTCGACAACCATGGAAATCGACCGAATTGCCGCCCGGTTCGCAGTTCGCCAGAGAGGACTGCTCACAAGGACCCAGGCGCACGAGGCGGGATTCAGCGACCGTGCGATCCAGCACCGCCTGAAAACGGGGCGCTGGGTTCTTGCGCATGCGGGCGTCTACCGCAGCGCAGGAACAGAATCGAGCTGGGAGCAGGCCTTGCTCGCCGCCGTGCTCGCCGCGGGCGATGACGCGATCGCGTCCCATCGTTCCCCGCTCGCGATGTGGGGTGTCGAAAAGATAGAGCGCGTCATCGAGCTCAGCGTGCCGCTCGCCCGTCGGACACGCGTCGAGGGCGCGATCGTCCACCGAACCGACAGCATCCTGTTGCCCGAGCGGACGCGGCTGCGCGACATCCCGCTGACGACGCCGGCGCGCGCAGTGCTCGACGCGTGCGCCGTTCTGCCACGAGGAACCATGGACCGGGTCATCGAAGACGTGCTCAGCCGCCGCCTCGTGAAGCGAGCCGCCCTCGTCGGACAGCTGGAACGGCACGGCGGTTCGGGCCGCAAGGGAACGACTGTGCTCCTCGAGCTCCTGGCCGAGCATCCTGAGCGATGGGAACGGGCGGAGGGTCGGTTCGAACGTCGACTGCTGCGCTTCCTGAAAGCACGCGGGTTCCCCGACCCCGTGCTCCAGCACGAGGTCGTCCTCACCAGCGGCAGGCATGTCTTCATCGACGCCGCGTACCCCGAGCAGCGCATCGGCCTCGAAGCCGACAGCTACATCTGGCGCTTTGCGCGAAAGGACTGGGTACGCAATCAGGTGAAGACTCGGGCCCTGACGGCGCTGGGTTGGGGCATCATCCCCGTCACGTGGGAGGACCTCGTCCCGAACGCGACGACGTTCGAACGAGAGCTCAGAACTGCTTTGTGGACGTCTGCACGCGCATAGCGATGTCAAACGTCCATGGTTGCGGTGTCAAGGACTTTCGACGGAGGGCGCCGGCCCGGATGTCCTCGAGCTCGCGCGTCTCGCTCTGGCCCATCGGCCCCCGAGTCTAGAATCGAAGGTGACACGAGCGTCAGGGAGGCGCAGCCATGGACGTCGATCTGGTCGAGCTCGCCGGGCATCGGGGGAAGCTGGCGGAAGGCACCGCCGTCGACCCCGTCACGGCCGAGGTCATCCGGGGGGCAATGGAGACGGTGTGCTGGGAGATGGCGACCTACGTCAGCCGCACCGCGACCACGCCGATCCTCAACCAGTCCAACGAGCGCAACGGCTCGATCCTCGACGCCAAGGGCCGCCTGGCGGCGCTGAGCGTGGGCATACCGCAGTTCATGCTGTCGAGCGCCCTGCCGATCCGGTTCGCCCTCTCCTATCTCGGCGAGGCCGAGTTCCACCCCGGCGACGTCTTCATCGGCAACGACCCGTACCACGGCGGCGGCCATCTGCCCGACTACAACGTCTACGCGCCGGTCTTCGCCGACGGCCGCCTGATCCTGATCCCCTCCATTCAGTGCCACCACGGCGACACAGGCGGCGCCGTCCCCGGCGGCTACAACGTCACCGCCAACGACATCTGGGGCGAGGGCGTGCGCTGGCCGGTGATGAAGGTCATCGACCGGGGCAAGGAGCGTCGGGACGTCCTCTACTCCCTGGCCGCCAACAACCGGCTGAACGGCTTCCTCGGCGACATCCGGGCTCAGATCGGGGCCGCCCAGTTGGCGGCCCGCAGGCTCAGCGAGATCATCGAGCGCTACGGCGCCGAGACCGTCGAAGCCAGCGTCGACTACATGATCGACTACGCCGCCCGCCGCTTCCGTGAAGAGGTCACCAAGTGGCCCGACGGCGTCTACGAGGGCGACGCCTACGTCGACCACGACCCCCTGGGCCACCAGGACATCCACATCCACTGCAAGATCACCGTCGACGGCGACAAGCTGAAGATCGACTACACGGGCTCGGACACCCGCCAGGAGATCCAGGCGTGGTCGACATTCGGCAACACCCGCGGCTACACGATCGCCCAGATCGCCTCGATGATGGACCCGACCATCCCCAAGAACGAGGGCTTCTTCGAGTCCATCGAGCTCATCGCTCCCCCGGGCTCGGTGCTCAACCCGCACCCGAACAAGCCCGTCAGCGCCGGCACGCACCACCCGGGCGCCGACATCGGCGAGCTCATCGCCGTCGCCATGCAGCACGTGCTGCCCGACAAGGCCGTGCCCCAGACCTACAAGACGGGCATCCCAACGACGATCGTCGGCAAGGACCCGCGCACCGGCGCCCAGTTCGTCGACAACTCCACCGAGGTCTACGCCGGCTGGTGCAACGCGGCCAAGGGCATGGACGCCTGGGGCGCCCAGAACGCCAGCTTCGGCAACCTCTGGAAGGCCACCGCCGAGATCAACGAGGCCATCTACCCGCACATCCAGTGGGGCCGCGACTACCGCATCGACTCGGGCGGGCCCGGGCAGTGGCGCGGTCTGTGCGGCAGCCACTACGAGAAGGAAGTCCTCGTGCCGGCCAAGGTCTACACGTATGTCGTCGGCATGAAGTACCCGATGCCCGGCATCTGTGGCGGCGAGCCGGGCGCCCCCAACAAGCTCACGCTCAAGGTCGGCTCCGACGAGCCGGTCGTGGTCAAGGACACCGCCGACTGGGTGCCGCTCGAGCCCGGCGAGCGCGTCGTCTACGACTACGGCGGCGGCGGGGGCTGGGGCAATCCCCTCGACCGTGATCCGCAGGCGGTGCTCGACGACGTGCTCGACGAGTACGTCAGCGTGGAAGCGGCCGAGCGGGACTACGCGGTCGTGCTGACCGGCTCCCTCGACGACCTCACACTTGCCATCGACGACGCAGCGACAAAGTCGCTGCGCGCAGAGAGAAAAGCCGCCGAGCGTTGAGCGAGGCGACAACGGCGGGCAGTCGGGGGGCGGAGCCCCCCGACCGTGGATTCCGCGTCGGCATCGATGTCGGCGGGACCTTCACCGATCTCATCTGCGTGACACCCGAGGGCCACGTGCTCCTCGACAAGACACCCACCACGCCCGACGACCAGTCGGTCGGCGTGATGACCGGTGTGGGTCAGCTGGCCGAGGGCCAACAGCTGTCGACCGAGGAGTTCTGCGCCCGCGTCGACGCCCTCGTCCACGGCACGACGACGGCCGACAACACCATGATCGAGATGGACGGGGCGCCTACGGGGCTGCTCGTCACCGAGGGCCACCGCGACGAGATCGAGCTGCGACGGGTGCACAAGGAGGAGATCTGGGACCCCAGCCATCCCGCTCCCCCGCCGATCGCCCGTCGCCGGGCCCGCATCCCCATCCCCGAGCGCATGGACTTCGAAGGCAACATCGTCCTTCCCCTCGACGAGGACGCCGTGCGCAACGGCGTGCACCGTCTGAAGAAGCTGGGATGCACGTCGATCGCCGTCATGTTCCTGCACAGCTTCACCAATCCCGTGCACGAGCTGCGGGCTCGGGAGATCATCCTCGAGGAGTATCCCGACGTCGAGCACATCTCGCTGTCGCATGAGGTCATGCCCCGGGCCCCCGAGTTCGAGCGGGTGAGCACCACGCTCGTCAACGCCTACGTGGCCCCCCGCATCGCCGCCTACACGGGCAGGCTCACCGAGAAGCTCCGCCAGGCCGGCTACACGAACGAGATGCTGCTGATGCAGTCGACGGGTGGCGTCATGCCGCCCGACTACGTCGCCCGCCGCGCCGTGACGCTGCTCGGCTCGGGGCCGACGGGTGGTGTGATGGGCGCGTCCGTCGCCGCCCAGCGCAGCGGCATCAGTGACTTCGTCGCCGTCGACATGGGCGGCACGTCCTACGACGTCTGCCTCGTGCGCGGCGGCCAGCCCGAGATCAAGACCGACTGGAACTGGCGCTACCGGTACTACATCGGCATCCCCATGGTCGACGTCCAGAGTGTCGGCGCCGGCGGCGGCTCCATCGCCCATGTCCGCCAGGGCGCCTTGCTCGTCGGCCCCGAGAGCGCCGGCAGCCAGCCCGGTCCTGCCTGCTACGGCCGCGGCGGCATCCACGCCACCGTCACCGACGCCGACGCCGTCCTCGGCTACCTCCCCGTCGAGAACTTCGCGGGGGGACGCATGAGCCTCGACGTCGACGCTGCTCGTGAAGCGATTCAGCGCGACGTCGCCGACCCGCTCCACCTCGATGTCATCGACGCGGCGTGGGGCATCGAACGGATCGTGAACGCCAACATGGCCAACGCCGTGCGCAAGGTCGTGTCCAGCCACGGTGCCGACCCGCGCGACCTGGCCATGATCGCCTACGGCGGCAACGGCGCCGTCCACGCCTGGGCCCAGGCGCCCGAGCTCGGCATCGGCCGCATCCTCGTGCCCAAGGCGGCGCCCGCCTTCAGCGCCCTCGGCCTGCTCGTGGCCGACTACCTCGTCGACGTCGTGCGCGCCTACGTCGTGCCCCTCTCCCAGGTCGACGTGGCTCGCATGACGACGTTGATGGCCGAGCTGCTCGACGAGGCCCGCAAGGAGCTCGAACCCGCCAACCTGGAACCGGGCCAGGTCAGCACCGAGCTGTACGCCCAGATGTGCTACCCAGGCCAGAACTTCGACATGAGCGTGCCCGTGCCCGAGGGCACCGACCTGACCGAGGCCGGGCTGCTCGACCTGGCCGGGCGCTTCCACGCCCAGCACGAGGCCGACCGGGGCTTCTCCTTCCCGGCCCAGCAGCCCCTGCTGCGGGGCATCCGCCTCATCGCCAAAGGCTTCACGCCCAAGCCGCCGCGCCTGGCCGAAGCCGGCGACGTCGGTGACCCGGACAAGGTCCGCAAGGGCGCGAGGCCCGTGCACTTCGGCGAACGCTTCGTCGAGACCCCGATCTACGACGGGCCGGCGCTCGCACCGGGCTCACAGATCACCGGCCCGGCCCTCGTCGAAGAGCCGTTCACGGTCGTCGTCGTCGCACCGGGCAGCGAGCTCACCCTCGACGAACACGGCAACTACGACATCCGGATCAGCTGACGACTGACCGATGAACGTCGGCGTCTTCTCGCTGATGCAGTGGCCGCACGACCGCAGCGCGGCCCGCGTCTACGGCGACGAGATCACACAGGCGGTCGAGGCCGAGCGCCTTGGGTACGACCGGGCCTGGTTCGCCGAGCACCACTTCAGCCGATACGGCATCGACCCTGCGATACACCTCACCGTCGCCAACGTGGCGGCGCGCACGAGCCGCATCCGGCTGGGCACGGCCGTGACCGTGCTGCCGTTCCTCCCGCCGATCCGCGCCGCCGAGGAACTGGCGACCCTCGACATCCTCTCGGGCGGCCGGATCGACTGGGGCGTCGGTCGCGGCTATCAGCGCCACGAGTTCGACGCCTTCGAGGTCGACATCACCGAGAGCCGTTCGCGGTTCGAGGAGGCGCTCGACATCATCTTCCGGGCGTGGCAGGACGGGCCCTTCGAGCACCACGGCAGGCACTGGAGCTTCGACGCCGTCGACGTCCTGCCCAAGCCCATCCAACAACCACGCATCCCTACCTACATCGCGGCCATCAGCCCGGCGTCGTGCCGGTGGGCGGCCACCAACGGTCTGCCCCTGCTTGCCGACCAGTTCTCGCCGTTCGAGCGCCTGGCCGATGGCCGCAAGATCTACGAGGAGGCCTTCCGGCGAGCCGGCCACGCCCGCCCCCTCCCCGAAGCCGTCGCCCTGCGCCAGGTCTTCGTCGGCCGCACGCGTGAAGAAGCCAGGGAGATCGCCATCCCCGGCCTGCTCTGGTACTACCGGATGCTGGCCAAGGTCGGGTCGCCGGCCCGCCACGGCGAGGAGCTGCCCGAGACCTACGAGGCCTACAAGGTCTTCACCATGGTCAGCGGGATGGCCGAAGGCACCGAGGACGACTTCGTCGATTTTCTCCTCGACGAGGTCGCCGTCGCCGGCGACGCGAGCGAGGTGACCGACCGGCTGACCGCCCTGCACGACGTCGGCTATCCATCGGTGATCTGCTGGATGAACTTCGGCGGGCTGCACCACGACGACACGCTGGCTTCGATGCGGCGGTTCATCGACGACGTCGCCCCCGAACTACCGAGATGAGCGAACGGTGGCGAGCGGAGCTCGGTAGCGGACGCTCGCGAGAAGGAGGCGCCGCCGAAGGCGGCACGATTAGGGGCGGATGCCCATGAGGGCGAAGGAGTTCCTGGGAGCGCAGCCCGGCGAGGACGGGAGCTGGCGCTTCCACATACCTCGCGAGCTGCACGGCGCATTTGGTGGAGCGTTCGGCGGCGTGGTCGCCGCGGCCACCGTCATGACCGCCCGCTCGGCGTCGCCCGGACGGCGCCCGACGGCGCTCGACATTCGCTTTCTCCGTGGCCTCCCCGCGGGGACAGCGACGGTCGTTCCCACCGTTCTCCACAGCGGTCGGACGCTGTCGTGCGTCAGCGTCGACGTGCTCGCCGAAGACGGGCGCCTGGCGTCGCGGGCGACGGTCAGCCTCGTCGAGGAGGAAGCGCTGGCGCCCGTCGGCCGTCACGATCCCGACCGACAGGTTCCCGCATACGAGGACGGCACACCGTGGCCGCCGATCGGTGCACCGATTATCGAGACGCTCGGCCCGCGCACCGTGCCGTGGCCCGACGGTGGGAACGCCGTCGCAATGCGCGTGCCGTGGGACGACGTCGACGACACGTGGGCCGAGGCCATCTGCCTTCCCGGTGACATGTGCGTGGGGCCGCCCGTCGTCTTCGAGCCGGCGGCGGCCGGGCTGGCCCATCCCAACCCAGACCTCACCCTGCGCTTCGCCGCTCCGATCGAGAGCAACGACCTCGCCGGCATCGGCCGGCTCGAGCGGGTGCAAGGCGGTGTGGCGACGGTCGCCGTGGAGGTGTGGTCGACAGGCGGGCTGGCGGCCGTCGGCGCGTGCACGACGACGCTTCTGGATGGCGCGTGACCGCAGTCGAGGCACTCGAGCGGCTGCAGCAGGGCAACGAGCGATTC
>CADDZP010000101.1 GCA_902812475.1 Actinomycetota bacterium
GCTACACGCCGTGCGATCTGCAGTGGGCCTACAAGCTGCCCAGCTCGTCAGCGGGCAGCGGCCAGACCGTCGCCATCGTCGACGCCTTCGACGCGCCGAACGTCGAGGCCGACCTCGGCGTCTACCGGTCGGCGTACGGGCTGTCTTCTTGCACGACTGCGAACGGGTGCTTCCGAAAGGTCAACCAGAACGGCGCTGCCAGCCCGCCGCCGACCGCCGATGGCGGCTGGGCGCAGGAGATCTCCCTCGACGTCGACATGGTGTCGGCGACCTGCCCCAACTGCCACATCTTGTTGGTCGAGGCCAGCTCTGCCAGCCTCAGCGACCTGTCGACCGCAGTGCGCACCGCGGCGGCGCTCGGGGCCAACGCCATCTCGAACAGCTACGGCGCCAGCGAGTCGACCATGCTCACCGCGCCTGATGACAGCGCCTACAACGAGCCGGGCCATGCCGTGACGGTGAGCTCGGGTGACGGCGGGTACGGCGTCGAGTTCCCGGCATCCTCACCGCACGTCACCGCGGTCGGCGGCACCGCCCTCAACAAGGCGACGAACACCCGCGGGTGGTCGGAGACCGCCTGGAGTGGCGCCGGGAGCGGCTGCTCGTCGTTCTTCGCCAAGCCGTCGTGGCAGCACGACACGGGCTGCGCGAAGCGCATGGTCGCCGACGTCTCCGCCGTGGCGGACCCGAACACCGGGGTCGCGGTGTACGACAGCTACGCCTATCAGGGTCAGAGCGGCTGGCTCGAGTTCGGGGGCACGAGCGTGGCGTCGCCGATCGTTGCGTCGGTGTATGCGTTGGCCGGCAACGCCGCCGGCATCGACGCGTCGTACCCGTACGGCCACACGACTTCCCTGTTCGACGTCGTGTCGGGGAGCAACGGGACGTGCCTGCTGAAGCCGACGTACTTCTGCAACGCCACCGCCGGCTACGACGGTCCGACCGGCCTCGGCACGCCGAACAGCACCGGAGCGTTCTAGGCGAGGGCGTGCCCCGCTGGCGCGCCGCAGCCACCGGATGAGAACGTCGAGACCATGACGGACACGTTCGCCTACGACCCGCTGGCGCCCGGGTTCCAAGACGAGCTGTTCGACGTGTACCGCGTGCTGCGCGACGAGTCCCCCGTCTACCGCAGCCCGAACGGCGGGTTCTTTGCCCTGTCGAGGTTCGACGACGTGCTGTGGGCGGCGCACGACACCGAGACGTTCTCGTCGACCGTGGCCGAGGCCGAGCTTCTCATGCCGATGATGGTCTACATGGACCCGCCACGACACACGGCGTTGCGGGCGCTGGTGTCGCGGGCGTTCACCCCGCGGCGGGTCGCCGCTCTCGAGGAGGACATCCGCTCGGTCGTGTCCTCGTTGCTCGACGCCATGGACGGCGGCTGCGAGTTCGTCTCCGAGTTCGCCGCCCTGCTCCCGTCGATCGTGGTGGGCCGGCTCATCGGCCTTCCCGACGAGCAACTGGCCGACTTCCGCTCGGTGACAGATGCCTTGCTCACCGTCACCGAGAGCGACGAGTCGCATCGCGCCGGTGCGCGCATGTACGCCCTGATCCATGACCTGCTCGAGGAGCGTCGCCGGGAGCCGCGCGAGGACTTGATGAGGCCCGCCATCGCGACCAGCGCGCCGCTCTGGCTGCTGACACGTCGCTGATCCCCAACGCCGTCGAGGAGATGCTGCGCATCGCCTCGCCGACGCAGGCGTTGCCGCGGACGACGACACGCGATGTGTCGCGCCAGGGCACGGTGATCCCGGCCGGGGCCCGGGTGATGCTCATCTGGGGCGCGGCCAACCTCGACGACCGCGAGTTCACCGGCCCCTCGGGCTTCGACGCCGGACGTCGCATCGACCGGCATCTGGCGTTCGGCCACGGGGCGCATCGCGGCGGGCCGACGGCTTCATCTGCGTGCTGCCCGACCAGGTGGCGACGTACGTCGACGCCCGCCGCCGGCTGGGCCTGGATGACGGCCGCGTCGCGCTGGGCTGTCAGTGGATCGTGGCCGAGGATCCCGAGCGCGCCTTCGCCGCGGTAGGACCACACGTCCTGCGCCAGTTCAACGCCTACGCCAGCTTCGGCATGTTCGGTCCGCCATCCGAGGCGCCCCGCTTCGACGACCCGACCCAGCTCGTCGATCTCGGCATCTACCGCCTGCTCGACGGGCCAACGGCGGCGAAGGAGCTCTTGGAGCTGCTCGACGCCGGCCCCATCGTCGACTGGTTCGGCGCGGACCTCTATCCCGGCGAGTCCGTCGACAGCGCCGCCGCCCGCATCGAGTACATGGCCCGGGAGTTCGTCCCGCGAGTGCGCGCCGGTCGTCGAGCCAGCTGAGCGGCCCCCATCTCGTTCTGGCGGTCGTGGACATCGCTATAGGCCGTCCACGACCGCCAGAATGGCGTGTCACCGGCTCAGCTGGTGGCGCAGCCAGCCGCTCTCCCAGAAGTTGGTGTCGCCGCCGGCTTCGAGAAGCGCCTCATGCGCGTCGGCCATGACGGCGAGTGCGGCCTTGTCGTCGGGGTGGCGGGCGAGCACTGCTTCGGCGAGGTGGATGGCGAGCACGGGCGAACCTGCGTCGAGCTTGGCCCGGGCCCGTGCCGTCACGGCCTCGGCGCCCGCGAGGTCGACCAGCTCGGCCGCCGCGTTCAGCGGGTCGTCGGCGTAGAGCTCGGTCGTCGAGCGGAGGTGGAACCAGCCGATGTAGCTCTCCCAGATGGTGCGCACGGCCCACGCCACCTTGCCGTAGCCCTCGCCGACGCGGAGGCGGTCAGGTAGGCGCACTTCGCGCATGAGCGTACGGACGTCCTTGCCATCGTTGATGCCGGCCAGCGTCTGCCGGTGGACGTGGTCGACGGCGTCGTGGAGCCGTTGAAGTGACCGGTCGATCAACTCACGCCCGACGATCGGTTCGTGGCGGCCGGTGATCAACATCTCCGGCTGCAGGCCGCGCAGCGTGCGCACGTTCTCCAGGTAGGGCTCGACGAAGCGGTAGCGGTCGCCCCGCAGGGTGTTGAAGTTGGGGAAGTGCGGGAACAGCGGGCCGACCATGTTGCTGATCAGGGCGATCCCGTGCTGGGGCAGCCACACCAAGCAGCTGTCGACGGTCTCCCCGCCGGGCGTGGCGATCAGCTCCAGGTCGAGGTCACCGACGCGCAGGCTGAGGCGCTCGTGAAAGGTGACGTCGGGGACTGGCGTGTCCTGGCGCATGGGCACGCCCGGGTTCTCCGCCGCGATCTCCTTGGCCCGCTGTCCGCTGACGTCGAACCAGATGGCCGCTGTGCGCAGGCGGAAGGCCCGGATGCGGGCGTCGTCGCGCTGGCACGCCTGGTTGTCGGCCTGGGCCACGTACTTGGTGTCGGGCGCGCGGAACAGGCCGACGCCGCCGACGTGGTCGACGTGGGCCTGGGTCGTGATGATGTACGGCGTCGGGCCCGGGCGCACGGCGTCGAACACCCGCTTGTGGTGGGGCGCCTCGTAGCCGAGGCCGGTGTTGACGATCACCCGGCCGGCGTCGGTCACGATCATGTACGCCGCCGTGGCGCCGCCCGAGCGGTAGATGAAGTCGGCGACGGGATGGGCGAGGTCGTCGTAGGCCGGGGCGAGCAGCTCCTTGCCCGGGCGCTCGTCGATGAGGCGGTCGACGTCGTCGCTCCTCCGCTCACTCATGGGCTACTCGACCTCGACGCGCACAGCGGGGAAGGCGTCGAAGTAGAAGGCGAACGGCGCTCGCACCTCTTCGGGCGTCACGCCGAAGTCGACTCGCAGGTCGTAGGCGACCCGTCCTTCCTTGCCGCGCGGGTGCTCCTCTATATAGGTCGTCAGCTGGCGCCTGGCCTCGGCGGACATCGGGAGCGCGGCGACGTCGTAGGCGGTCTCCACGATGCCCATGGGGTCGGCCATGAGGTCGTCGAAGAAGACGTCGAGGCGTCGATCGGCGGGAATGACCTCGCGGTCGCGCACCGACGCCCGCAGCAGGCGGGCGATGCGGTCGGTCCAGTAGGAGATGTAGAGGTCGGGGTCGGGGCGGCGGTAGGTCATGCGCGCTGCGTACGTCATCATCGTGGCGGCTGACTGGACGACCGATACCGGGTCGCGGTGGGTGACGACGACGGTGGCGTCGGGGAAGGTGGCCAGCAGTGGCCTGAGCTGCTCGAGGTGCTGGGGCGATTTGAGCACCCAGCGGTCGCCCGGCCGCCGCCACTGCAGGATCTTGAGGACCGTCGCCATGTAGGCGTAGTGCGGTGTCTGGTCGTGGGCCAGGTAGTAGTCCCGCCAGCGGGGGACGCGGGCGACCCACTCGAGCTCGTAGCTGGAGAAGTCGGGCAGCTGCAGCTCGATCTCCTCGTGCACGTGGTCGGGCTCCATGGGGTGCATGGCCGGGAGGTGGGGGAGGATCGAGCGCATCGACTCCCACGACTCCTCGGTCCGCCAGCGCGCCCGGCCCGGATCGGCGAGCGGCTCGTAGCTCTCCCACAGCGGCATCGAGCGGAAGCGCTTGTCGGCAGCGATGAGGTTGACGAGATGGGTGGTGCCCGAGCGCGGGAGGCCGACGACGATGACGGGCGCCCGCAGCTCGACGTCATCGATCTCGGGATGGCGCTGGAGGAGGTCGTGGATGCGCAGACGGTTGGACGCGTACCGGACGGAGTCGTTGAACAGGATGAGGCGCCCCAGCCCGGTGCGCTCGTCGTCGTCGCCGACTTCGTCCAGCCAAAGCGCCAAGCGCTCCTTGAAGTCGTCGGGGCCGAAGTCGTCGAGTCCCGTAGCGTCGACGGCGGCGGTGAGCACGGCGTCGACGGTCAGGTCGGTGTGCGTGCGCTCGCCGTGGTCGAGCGCCACGCGCTGCACGTCGGTGAGCTGCGGTTGGCGCAGGTCGTCGATGCGGATGACCTGCGTCTGGTCGGTGGTCATCCCTGCACGGAGAAGCCGCCGTCCACGTTGACGGTCTGGCCGGTGACGAAGCGGGCGGCCGGGCTGGCCAGGAACAGCACGACCGGCGCTACGTCGTCGGGCGTGCCGAAGCGGGCCATCGGCGTCCGGTCGAGCACAGGCTTCGTGAGCTCGTCGAACTCGAGCATGGGCGCCGTCATGTTCGACTCGATGAGACCGGGCGCCACGGCGTTGACGCGGATACCGTGCTTGGCCCACGCCACGGCCAGCGTCTTTGTCAGCTGCACGACGCCGGCCTTGGCGGCGCCGTAGCCGGGGAGGAGCTCGTGGCCGAAGTGGCTCGTCATCGAACCAAGGTGGACGACGCTGGCGCCGCCGTCGGCCGTGCTCTCTTCGAGAAGGCGCTTCGTTGCACGGGCCAGCCGGAAGGCGGAGAAGAGGTTGACGGCGACGACATCCTCGAACACGTCGGGGTCGTACTCGCTGCGCCCACCGGGCAGGTTCTGTCCTGCGTTGTTGACGAGCACGTCGAGACGGTCGAGGGAGGCAGCGAGGGCGTCGATCCCTTCACGCTCGGGAAGGCGCAGCTGGCGGTAGTCGAAGGCGGAGAGGTCAGTTTCGTACTCGCTGGCCTTCTCTCTGGTGCCCGTGATGGTGACGTCGGCGTTGGCTTCCTTGAACGCCCGGGCGATGCCGAGGCCGATGCCATTCGACCCTCCGGTCACGAGCACCCGGGCGCCGGAGAAGTCGAACGTGGCCTTCACCACACCGGTTCCCACCGGTGGGTCTGCGCCGAGCGGTACATGGCGGGCACGGCCCGCAGCTCGCCGAGGGAGTAGTCGGCCGTTGCGGCGGGCGGCGCGCCGTCGAGGACGGCCGCCTCGAAGGCGGCGATCTGGGCGTTGTGGCTCTCCAAGTAGCTGCCCTGGCCGACGATCGTGCCGCGCGGGTCGGCGCCGTCGTAGTGCTTGACCGGCCCGATGCCGTCGACGACGAGCTCTCCGGTTGTGCCCGTGACCTGGAACAGCGGGAGCGGCGCGGTCGGGCCGGGCGACAGGATGACATCGAAGCTGGCCGTCGGTCCCGTGTCGAACCGGCAGAGGGCCCGGCACAGCGACTCGCCTTCCATCTGTTGGAACGGATGTCCGGTGACGGCGACCACTTCGTCGATCTCGCCCAGCCACATCCGTAGTGGGCGCAGCCAGTGCAGCCCTGCGTGGATCGTGACGCCACCTCCGGTCGCCTGGGACGACATCCGCCAGTGAGCGCCGTCGTAGAAGCCGGGCATCGGCGGCAAGCAGTGCCATGCCCGCGCCGTGATGATGTCGCCGACCGCACCTTCTTGTATCAGCTCTCGTACGCGGACGACCTCGGGCCAGAACTGGGCGTTCTCGGCAACGAGGAAGACCGTGTCGGGCGCGTGTTTCGCCGCGCCCAGGATGCGGTCGCAGGCGTCGAGGGTGGGCGCCATGGGTTTCTCGAGCAGGACGTGCTTGCCCGCTTGGAGGGCAGCGACCGCCAGTTGTTCGTGGAAGCGGGGCGGGACCATGACGAGGACGGCGTCGCAGGCGTCGTCGTTGAGGGCGTCGTCGAACGAAGTGAACGGCTGCGCGCCCGTCTCCTTGGCCATGGCCTCGGCCCGGTCGCGGTCGGTGTCGATCGTCGCCGTGATGTCCGTCCTCGACGCCGCGTTGCGCGCGGCCGCCAGGTGCCACTGGGCGATGGTGCCGCAGCCGACGAAGCCGAGTCGCAGGCGCCCGCCATCCACCATCGGCGACGTACCCTACGCCCCGTGCCCGCCGTCCTTCCTGGCCCCGTGCGCCAGAACGGCTACGTCGTGCGGGACCTCGACCGGGCCATCGAGGGTTGGCTGGCGGTGGGCGTCGGGCCCTGGTTCCTGCTGCCCCACCTGACCCAGTCGGGCTCGACCTACCGGGGCCAGCCGAGCGACCCCACGGTGTCGATGGCGTTCGCCAATTCGGGCGAGCTCCAGGTCGAACTGATCGCGCCCGAAGACGACGTCCCCAGCGTGTACCGCGAGTTCCTCGACGCCGGCCACGACGGCCTCCACCACCACGCCTGGTGGGCCGATGACTTCCGTGGCGTCGCGGCCGCCGCAACCGCCGCCGGGTGGGACATGGCGATGCGCGGCAACGTCAACGGCATGGCCGACTTCGCATACTTCGAGGTCACGCCGGCCGTGCCGCTGGTCGAGGTGATGGAGCTCACCGACGCCACCCGCTGGCTGGCCACGACCGTGCGGGACGCGTCGGTCGCCTGGGACGGCACCGACCCGGTGCGTCCGCTCGTCTGACGGGCACAGTGGCGTAGCCGGACGCAGGTGGCGATCGTCGCCACGAGGGACGACTCGGCGACGTCAGCGTGGGTAGGCCTAGCCCATGGCATCCACGACGGCCGTGCGGCTTCGATTCACCGGACTTTCGCTCATCATCCCGTGCGTCCTCGCAGGCGCTGCCTGCTCCGGCAACAGCACGACGACCCGAACGAAGACGAAGACGTCGACGTAGTGTGCCAACGGGTCGGCGCAGGCGCAGGGAACGAACGGCGGCGCCGGCTCCTCGGGTGCCAACGTCGGCGCCTCCAACGCCAACGGCATCGCCACGACGACCATCGCCGCCTCAGCGAACGCGGAAGCGGGTTCCCCGAACACCGGCCAGGGTGGAGCCAACAGCTCGGGCAGCGGCGGCAATGGCGTGATCCAGCAGACGGGGAACTCGGCGCTGCCGTCGACGACGCTCGTCGGCAACGGGAACGGCGGCCGAGTCGGGTCGTGCTAGCCACAGCCGCGTCGTGCTAGCCGCCTGACGAACGCGCCTCGTCCTTCGCCGGCGGCGGCCGACGAACTACAACGGCGGCGGCCATGAGAACGGCTGTCGAGTTCAAAGGGCGGGATGGCCTTCGCCTCGCCGCTGACGTCGCCGGCGACACCGGTGCGCCGCCCGTCGTGTTCTTCCACGGCGGCGGACAGACGCGGCACGCATGGGGGACGAGCCTCGACGTGCTCGCCGGCGAAGGATGGCGGGCGTACTCGGTCGACCTGCGCGGTCACGGCGACAGCGACTGGGCGCCCGACGGCGACTACACCCTCGACGCCTTCGCCGCCGACGTGCATGCGGTGGCGACCTCGCTCGACCAGCTTCCCGTCCTCGTGGGCGCCTCGTTGGGCGGGATCGCGTCGTTGGCCGCCGTCGGCGAGTCGCGGGCGCCGATCGCTCGTGCCCTGGTGCTCGTCGACGTGGCGCCCCGCATCGACCGGGCCGGCGCCGACCGCATCGGCGCCTTCATGATGCAGAACATCGACGGCTTCGAGTCCCTCGACGAGGTGGCTGACGCCGTCGCCGTCTACAACCCGCACCGTCCTCGCCCGAGTGATCTGTCGGGGTTGAAGAAGAACGTGCGCCAGCGGGAGGACGGACGGTGGGCCTGGCATTGGGATCCGGCGTTCATGGTCGGTCGGTTCGGCTCGCCCGACGAGACGCGGACGTCGGTCATTCAGCCCGAGCGGCTCGAGGAGGCAGCCCGTCGGCTGACGATCCCTGCCCTGCTCGTGCGCGGTCGCATGAGCGATCTGCTGACCGACGACGGCAGTCGCCAGTTCCTCGACCTCGTGCCCCATGCCGCCTACGTCCTGGTGGGCGGCGCCGGCCACATGGTCGCCGGGGACCGCAACGACCTGTTCAACGATGCCATCGTCGAGTTCCTCGGCTCGTTGTCATAGGCCGTCTGTAGCGTTTGCATCGTCGCTTCCCCCGCTGGTTGTTCACCGCCCGGGAGGAAGCCCGATGCAGTCAACGCTCGAGATCACGTCGTTCACCGACGCCATCGCCCTCGCCTTCGGCGTGCGCCGGCGGTTCACCCACGCCCATACGGCTGCGCTGCTCGACAGCTGGGGGCAGGTCCTCGACCTGACGGTCTTCAGCCGGCCCGACAGCTCCATCGACTCCGCCCTCGGCTGGGCCGGCTCCTTCGCCGCCAACGAAGGCACGGTTCGGCGGATGGCGCTGGTCTCTGCCGTCGCCGACAGCGTCGCCCATGAGCACCGGCAGGCCGACGTCGACGTCCTGTGCCGTGCCCGCGTCCGCTTCGCCGAGCTGGGCGTGCTCGTCGTCGACTGGCTCCAGTGCGACGGCAACGTCGTCCGCTCGATCGACCTGGCGTCCGACGGCGAAGGCTGGCGCCTGGCTGCCGCCGTCGCCTGAGCACAGCGTAAGTGAGGGTTTGCTCGGCGGGACGTGACGCCTTGTTCCGGTGGCTAACGGCGCGTCGCCAGATGCCGATAAAGCGTCGGTAGGACGCGGAGACCCTTCGGTCTTCCGGCCGCCTCCTTCGAGCGGATGACATCGGCGAGATCGGCGATCCTGACCGCGACATCCTCCACCTCGACGACGTGCGAACGCTTGGCCAACTCGCGGAATCCGCCGTCGAACCCTGAGGGCCGAAAGGAGATGTCGAACTCACCGAAGGGACAGATCAGATTCCACACCGTCGCCCGCGCAAGGGATTGACCATCGTGGGCGAAGGGAGTCCCTCGTCCCGTGCCGGGCGTCCGAATCCGCGCATCGAGCTCGGTGAGCGCCGCCGAGAGGCGCTGGAGATTTGCCTTGCTCGTCTCGGGCGTGAAGTCGATGTCGCGCGTGGGATCGATCGGCGCCTGCTGGGCCATAGCGGCGAATGCACCGATGACGACGTACCGCACACCGTGACGGTTGAAGACGGCCACGATCGCCGCCGCATCCGTCGGTCCGCTTGCGCGGGCCCGGGGTGCGGTCATCCTGTCGCGCCGCGTGTGGGGCGCGCTCGCCGCCACGCCGCGATCTGACGGTTGCGCCGTGCGCGCTCTCGGGCAGTCCGGGCCGCCTCGAGGTTTGCGAGGTTCTCGTCGTCGCCGTCGTACGGCGCGAGCTGCATCCGGAGCTCGAACCCCGCCGCCTGCAAGAGCCGAAGCAGCGTCTCGAGCGTCGGCTGTCGCTTGTCACGCTCGTATGCCGAGATCATCGTGGTCGGCACCCCGGCAGCCTCTGCCAGTTCGCGCTGCGTCATCCCCGCCTTGAGCCGCGCGAGCTGCAGGAGCGCCGCCGCCGGAGAGGCGGACTTGTCGACATACGATCGTGTCAGAACACGATTGTATCATCGGCCTCTGCCGGCGGTTCTCCGGCTCGCCTTGGGCTCACATGCGGTGTCCGAGGATCCGTTCGGCGGCCTCGTCGGCAGTAACAGGACCGTCGAACTCGAGCAGCGCCCACTCGAGGGGCTTCGCCGGGTTATCGATGTCGCTGCACAGCAGTGACAGGTCGGTGCCCTCGAGAGCCCGACAGCCGACGGCGAGGCGGGAGTGGCTCATGCGAAGGAACCGGGCCGTGATGCGCAGGAGGGGGTATTGGCCCCCCGGGCCGCACAGGCCCGACCATCGACGCGCAAGAAGCTGCGACGACGAGCCCTCGTCGAACGCAAACTCGCCGAGTCGAAGCGCCACGGCGCTGGCAAGGCGCGCTATCGCGGGGCGCGCAAGGT
>CADDZP010000102.1 GCA_902812475.1 Actinomycetota bacterium
CCTTCGCCCCCGCCCTGACCGGCGTCGGCCGGGCCGAGGTCGCCGAAGCGCTCCTTGGCTTCACCTTCGAAGGTGTCCTCGAATGAGGCGTACTCCCGGGTCGGACCCGACGATGTCGATTCACCGGCCGCCGGTGCGCCGGCGGTCACCGGCTCACGGCTTCCGCCGTTGCCTCCCGCAGCGGCCTCGCCGTCGCCCCCGACCGGCGTCAGCGACACCTTCCCCTGGGGGTCGATGTCGTCGACGCGCACGTTCAGCTCGTCACCGAGGTTGAGCACGTCCTCCACCCGCTCGACGCGCTTGCCGCCGCCCAGCTTGGAGATGTGCACCAGGCCGTCGCGGCCGGGGAGGATGTTGACGAAGGCGCCGAACTTGGTGATGTTCACCACCTTGCCCATGTAGGTCGCACCGACCTCGGCCTTGGGCGGGTCGAGGATGAGCTCGATCCGGCGGCGGGCGTCCTCGACCTTTTCGCCGTCCTTGGAGCCAATGGTGACGGTGCCCACGACGCCGTCGTCGTCGACATTGATGTCGGCGCCCGTCTCCTGCTGGATGGTGTTGATGACCTTGCCCTTGGGCCCGATGACCTCGCCGATCTTGTCGAGCGGGATCTCGAAACTGACGATCTTCGGTGCCGTGGTGGCCACCGTCGGACGCGGTTCGGCGATGGCCTTGTTCATCACGTCGAGGATCTGCAGGCGTGCCTCCCGCGCCTGCTGCAGGGCCTTGGCCAGCACATCGGCGGGCAAGCCGTCGATCTTGGTGTCGAGCTGCAGCGCCGTCACGAACTCGGCGGTGCCCGCCACCTTGAAGTCCATGTCGCCGAACGCGTCTTCGGCGCCGAGGATGTCGGTGAGCGTCGTGTACTTGCCCTCGGCGTAGACGAGGCCCATGGCGATGCCGGCGACGGGCGACTTGATCGGCACGCCCGCGTCCATCAGGGAGAGGCTGGAGCCGCACACCGAAGCCATCGAGGTGGAACCGTTCGACGAGAGCACCTCCGACACGAGACGCAGCGTGTAGGGGAACTCCTCCTCGTCGGGGACGACAGGGAGCAGGGCGCGCTCGGCGAGCAGCCCGTGGCCGATCTCGCGACGCTTGGGGCTGCCCACACGCCCGGTCTCGCCGTTGGCGTAGGGCGGCATGTTGTAGTGGTGCATGTAGCGCTTGGAGTCGTCGATGCCGATGGTGTCGAGCATCTGCTCCATGCGGGGCATGCCCAGCGTGGTGACTGTCATGACCTGCGTCTCGCCCCGCTGGAAGAGACCCGTGCCGTGGGCCGTCGGGATGATGCCCACCTCGGCGCTCAGCGGCCGGATGTCGGTGGGCGTGCGGCCGTCGATGCGCTTGCCCTCGTCGACGATGCGCCTGCGCACCAGCTCCTTGGTCAGCGAGCGGACGGCGGCCTTGATCTCCTTCTCCCGGTCGGGGAGCTCCGTGGCCAGCTCGGCGACGATGGCCGCCGATGCCTCGTCGGTGGCCTTGTTGCGCTCGGCCTTCTGCACGATGGTGACGACCTGGGAGAGGCGCTCGGCGCCCACGTCACGGACGCGCTGGAGCACCTCGGGGGCGTAGTCGACCTGCGGCTCCCACGGGACGGGGTCGTGCTTGCCCGCCTTCTCGACCAGCTCGTTCTGCAGGTCGATCGACTGGCGAATCCAGGTCTTCGCCTCCTCGAGGCCCTGGGCGATCGCCTCCTCGGTGACCTTGGGGGCGCCGTCCTCGTAGAACTTCCAGGCGTCCTCCGTGCCGCCCGCCTCCACCATCATGATGGCGATGTCGTTGTCCACCGCTCGGCCGGCGACAACGAGCTCGAAGGTGGACTCGTCGCCCTGCTGGTACGTGGGATGCGGCTCCCAGTTGCCCTGGATCGACCAGGCGATGCGGACGGCGCCGATCGGTCCTTCGAAGGGGATACCCGACACCATCAGCGCGGCCGAGGCGGCGTTGATGGCCAGGACGTCGTGGGGGTTCTCCTGGTCGGCGCCCAGGATCGTCCCGACGACCTGGGTCTCGTTGCGATAGCCCTCCTCGAAGGACGGCCGGAGGGGCCGGTCGATCAGGCGGCAGGTCAGGATGGCCTGGTCGGTGGGGCGGCCCTCCCGACGGAAGAACGAGCCGGGGATCTTGCCCGCCGCGTACATCCGCTCCTCGATGTCGACGGTGAGGGGGAAGAAGTCGATGCCCTCACGCACGCCGTGGGAGGCGTTGGCCGTGACCAGGACCATGGTGTCGCCGATGCGGCCGACCACGGCGCCCTGGGATTGGGGGGCGAGTCGCCCGGTTTCGAACGACAGCGTCTTGTCGGTGCCCGAGATCGGGCCCGACACGGAAATGGCTTCCGCCATGTGCACTCCTCTGGTGGGCGGCGCGGAGCCAGTTGTCAGTTGTCGGACACCCCGGCGCTCTCGTATGGCCCGGGTATTCGGCGACTGGCAGCTGGCGGCCGTTGCCGCGTTGTTCAGTTGTGTGATCTCAGCGGCGCAAGCCGAGGCGAGCGATCAGCGCCCGGTAGCGCTCCACGTCGTTGTCGCGGACGTAGTTGAGCAGCCGGCGACGGCGGCCGACGAGCATCAGGAGGCCACGGCGGCTGTGGTGGTCCTTCTTGTGGACCTTCAGGTGCTCGGTGAGCTGGTTGATGCGCTGCGTGAGCAGCGCGACCTGCACCTCGGGCGACCCGGTGTCAGTGTCGTGGGTCCTGTATTCGGTGATCGTCGTCGCTTTGTCGGGCATGCAGAACGTCGCTTCGGAGTGGCCGAGAGTGCGCTCCGACGACAGCCGAAGCACCGCACGATCGTAGCAGTAGGTTCCGGCTGTGCCCCCTGAGCTGCGGGTGACGCGGACATTGCGCATCCCGCTCGACGAGCTCGAGTGGCGCTTCACGGCCTCCGGGCGACCGGGCGGCCAGCACGCCAACACGGCCAACACCCGGGCCGAGGTCCGCTTCGACGTGGCCAACTCGCCCTCCCTCGGCCCCCGCCAGCGCTCCCGCCTGCTGGACCGGCTGGGCCCGTCGGTACGAGTGGTGGCTTCGGACGAACGGTCCCAGCTCCGCAACCGCGAGCTGGCGTTGGAGCGCCTTCGCTCACGCCTGGCCGAGGCCCTCCGGATCGACCGGGAACGCCGCCCGACGGCGCCGACCGCCGCCGCCCGGCATCGCCGGATCGAGTCCAAGCGCAAGCGCGGCGAGGTCAAGCGCATGCGCCGCCGCCCCTGGCCCGAGTAGCGGCATCGAAAAGGGGCCGTCCGCCTGAGTGTCACACGGCGGATGTACGGTCGGCGAGGTGGGCGTAGCGGAGGCGCTCGAGGAGGTTGTGGCCGCCCTGCCGGGGGGCGGCGAGGTCCGGCGCGGCCAGATCGAGATGGCCCACGCCGTCGAGGAGGTGTTCGCCGACGGCGGCCAGCTGGTGGTTCAGGCCGGGACGGGCGTCGGCAAGTCGATGGGCTACCTGGTGCCGGCGATCCTGTCCGGAAGGACGACCGTCATCGCCACAGCCACCAAGGCGCTCCAAGACCAGTTGGCCACCAAGGACCTGCCCTTTCTGCGGAAGCACCTCGGAAAGCCGTTCGAGTTCGCCGTCCTCAAGGGCCGGGCCAACTACCTGTGCCTGCAGAAGGCGGTCGAGATCGGCGAGGGCGACGAGCAGCTGGTGCTCGACGACGTGCGCGAGGACGAGTACGGCGCCTTCGGCCAGGAGCTCATGCGCCTCCTCGAGTGGGCCAAGGCCAGCAGGACCGGCGACCGGGCCGAGCTCGACTTCGAACCGAGGCCGCGGGCGTGGGCGATGCTGAGCGTGACGGCGCGCGAGTGCCCCGGCGCGCCGAAGTGCCCGCAGGGCGAAGCGTGCTTCGCCGAGACGGCCCACCAGCGGGCGGCGCGCGCCGACGTCATCGTCGTCAACACCCACCTCTACGCCGCCCACCTGGCGACCGGGGGCTGGCTCCTCCCCGAGCACGAAGCCGTCGTCTTCGACGAGGCCCACGCCCTCGAGGACATCGCTTCGTCCGCCTTCGGCCTGGAGCTGACCGAGGGCCGGTTCACCGCGCTCGCACGAAGCATCCGTGCCGCCGCGGCCGACGAGGCCGATGCCGTGCAGGCCGCCGGGTGGGACCTCACCAACGCCCTCGAGCGCCACCGGGGCGAACGGGTCCACCCCGCCGAGTTCGAGGCCCTCCTGATCCGCGCCAGCGAGGTGACACGCCGGGCCCAGGCCGCCGTCCGCCAGGGCGAAGACGACGAGAACAAGCGCACACGCATCGTGAAGGCGACCACGACGTTGATCGAGGACATCGCCGCCGTCCAGGAGGCCACCGACGGCGCCGTGCTGTGGGTCGAGGCCAACGGGCCGCCGACGCTCCGGCTGGCGCCGATCGACGTGGCCCACCTGCTCGCCGACCGCCTCTGGGACAACGTCCGCACGGCCGTGTTGACGAGCGCCACGATCCCGTCCAACCTGCCGATGCGTCTGGGCCTCCCGCCGACGCACACGCAGCTGTCGGTCGACAGCCCCTTCGACTACGAACGCCAGTCGCTCCTCTACTGCGCCACCGAGCTGCCCGATCCCCGCAAGCCCGAGTTCGAGGCAGCGACGCATGCGGAGCTGCAGGCGCTGATCACCGCTGCGGGCGGGCGCACGCTCGCCCTGTTCACCAGCTGGCGGGCCATGCGGGCCGCCGCCGAGGCGCTCGCTGCCAAGCTGCCCTGGCGGGTGCTCACCCAGGACGCCCTCCCCAAGCCGGCGCTGATCCAGGCCTTCAGCACCGACGAGACGTCCTGCTTGTTCGCCACCATGGGTTTCTGGCAAGGCGTCGACGTCCCCGGTACCGCCCTGTCCCTGCTCGTCATCGACAAGTTGCCGTTCGCGCGTCCCGACGAGCCGTTGATGCAGGCGCGGCGCGACCGGGCAGGTTCGGCCGCGTTCCGGCTGGTCGACCTACCGCGCGCCGCCAGCCTGCTGGCCCAGGGCGCCGGCCGTCTCATCCGCTCGACCGCCGATCACGGCGTCGTCGCCGTGCTCGACCCACGTCTGGCCGTGGCCGGTTACCGGTGGGACCTCATCAACGCCCTTCCGCCGATGCGGCGCACGAAGGACCGCGCCGAGGTCGAGCGCTTTCTCGAGGGCCTGGTCACGGCCGCTTCGTAGGTTCCAGGTCGCCCTGCCGGCACGGCGAGGCCACGAGCGGATCACAGCGGCCGACCACGCCGCCGGGGAACTGCAACACCAGATCGCGGGCGCTGACGATCTGGGCGCCGCTGGCCAGCGCAGCCGACCGCCGTTTGGGATCGATCACCGGAAGGTCGCCGTCGGCCTGGGTGCGCACGATGAGGCCGGACCGCACGAAAGCGGCGATGTCGCCAGCCTGGGCGGCCGGGTCCGGCCGGCTGGTGATGGCGGCCAGCGGGCCGCTGCTGGCGTACACCAACATCGAACGCCCGGCCAGCGACGTGCCGTTCGCCGAATAGGCACCGGCCAGGTCGCCGATGAGCACGGGCACCACGCGGCCGCGCAGCTTGTCGAGCGTGGGCCACCCCTTCGGCGTGACAGGCGCGACCTCCCGCGGCGCGACCAGAAGCCGGCCGGGCAGTGCCCGGCGCACGGTGCCATCCAACGCGTCCAGCTCACCGGGCGTTCCTGCCCCCGGTGCGTCCTTGTCCTCGACGATGAGGAACAGCGGCAGCGAGTGCGTATGCGCCTTCAACCATGCGCGGACGGGTGTCAGGCAGGCGTCCAGCGTCGGGCAGATCGAGTGGGAGTCGACGACGGAGTGGTGGACGGCGAACGTGCCGTCGGGGAGGAAGAAGACGTCGAGCTCGAGCTGGCGGATCCCGGCATCGAGCTGCCGGTCCAGCGGTGGCAGCGGCGGCTGGTAGCTGTTGTGGGTCCCCCGCACCTGCACATCGTTCAGCCGTATGTGCGCGTCCTTGGCGGTGCCGTGGCCGCACGCGACCAAGACGACGAGCAGGGCGGCAAGCGCTAGTAGCCGAGCCGGTCGAGCGCCTTGGGGCGGCGTTGCCAGTCCTTGTCGACCTTGACGAACAGTTCGAGGAAGGCGCCTTCGGGCAGCTGCTCGCGCACGGCGATCCCGACCTGCTTCAGGACCTGGCCGCCCTTGCCGATGACGATGCCCTTCTGCGACTCGCGCTCGACGAGGATCTCGCAGCGGATCCGGGGCCATTCCCACTCGGTGACCCGGCAGGCGATCGAGTGCGGCAGCTCCTCCCGGGCAACGGCGAGAAGCTGCTCACGCACGAGCTCGGCCACCCAGAAGGCCTCGGGCACATCGGTGACCATGTCGTCGGGGTAGTAGAGCGGTCCTTCCGGCATGCGGGCCACCACGGCTTCGACCAGCTCGTGCACGCCCTCGCCGGAGCGAGCGGAGACGGGGAAGTACTCGTCGAACTCGCACTCGGCGGCCCGGGCCAGCTGGGTCAGGATCTGCTCACGCGAGGCGGCGTCCACCTTGTTGACGACGACCAGCGCGTCCTTCGGCAGCCTGGCCGCCACGAAGCGGTCGCCGGGCCCGACCGGTGCCGTGGCGTCGAGCACGAGGCAGGCGACGTCGACGTCGCCGAGGGCGGCCTGGGCCGCGTCGTTCAGGCGCTCACCCAGCAGCGTCCGCGGTTTGTGGATGCCCGGTGTGTCGACGAAGACGACCTGGGCGTCGGGGCGGGTGAGCACGCCCCGCACCTGGGTCCGCGTCGTCTGCGGCTTGTCGGAGACGATCGCCACCTTGGCGCCGAGGATGCGATTGAGCAGCGTGGACTTGCCGACGTTGGGCCGGCCCACGATCGTGGCGAACCCGGAGCGCACCTACTCGTCGCGCTGCTGGGACGACGCCAACTTCGAGATCCGGACCCGCCCGATGCGCCGGCCCTGCACCTTCTCGGCGCGCAGGCGGTGGCCGTTGAAGTCGATGGTCTCGCCTTCGGTGGGGACGTGGCCAAGAAGGTTGAACAGAAAGCCGGCGACGGTGTCCCAGTCGCCCTCGGGGAAGTTGGCGTGGGTGAGCTCGTTGACCTCGTCGATCGGCATGCGACCGTTGACCCGCACGTCTCCGCCGGGCACGGCTTCGATGTTCGGCTCTTCGACGTCGAACTCATCGACGATCTCACCGACCAGCTCCTCGATGAGATCCTCGAGGGTCACCAGGCCGGCGGTGCCGCCGTATTCGTCGACGACGATCGCCATGTGGAACTTCTCGGACTGCATCTCCCGCATGAGCTCGGAGACGCGCTTGGTCTCCGGCACGAAGTGAGCCTGGCGCACGAACTCGCGCACGGGCCGGTCGGCGGCCTCGTCGCGGGCCCGGAACAGGTCTTTGACGTACACGACGCCCACGATGTCGTCGATGTTCTGCTCGTAGGCAGGGATGCGGCTGTAGCCGGCCGCCATCGCTATCTCGCGGACGTCGCGCACCGACGTGCCACCGGCCACCGTCACCATGTCGGGCCGTGGCTTCATCACCTCGCGCACGACCGTGTCGCCGAACTCGATGATCGAGTGGATGAGGGCGCGCTCCTCGTGCTCGATCACCTCCTCCTGCTCGGCGACGTCGGCCATGGCCAGCAGCTCCTCCTCGGATACGAACGGGCCCTCCTTCAGGCCCTTGCCGGGGATGATCACGTTGGCCATGCCGATGAGTCCGCGGGAGAGCACCCGCAGCGGCCAGAAGCGCACGAGGGCCGCCACCGGGCGGGCGGCGAGCAGGGCGGCCCGCTCCGAATGCTGGACGGCCCACGTCTTGGGCGCCGCCTCCGCCACCACGAAGATCACACACACTTCGAAGCCGGTGGCCATCACGACGCCCCACGGACCGAAGCGGTCGGCGAGGAAGCCCACGAGCGTGGCGGTCACGAGCTGGCAGGTCAGGAGGACCAGAAGGACGGGATTCAGCCAGCGCTCGGGGTGCTCGACGAGCCGGGCGAGCGTGGCCGCTCCCCGCCGGTGCTCCTCGTCGAGGGCCAAGGCCTTGACCCGGTTCATCCTCGTGAGCGCCGTCTCCGACATGGCCAGAAAGCCCGCCGCACCGATCAACACGACGATGCCGACGACGTACGCCCAGTCGGTCGAGCTCATCGTTTGTGGAAGCGGCTGAGCAGATCCCGCTCGCGGCTCTGCATGGCGGTGGCCTCCTCGGCTTCGCCATGGTCCATCCCGAGGAGATGGAGGATGCCGTGGACGACAAGCAGGGCCATCTCGTCGTCATAGGGGCGGGACTCGGCCGCCGCGTTGCGGCGGGCGACGGCAGGGCAGATGACGACGTCGCCGAGCATGATCGGCGCCTCGACCGGCTCGGGAGTGACGCCCGGGCCCGTGCCACCGGAGTCGGGTGAGCGCCCACCTTCGCTGAGGTGCTCGTCCATCGGGAACGACAGCACGTCGGTCGGGCCGGTTTCGTCGAGAAAGCGCTCGTTGAGCTCGGCGATGGCGTGTTCGTCGACGAACAGCATCGACAGCTCGGCGTCGCCCTTGACGCCTTCGGCTTCGAGAACGGCTTTGGCGAGTCGGACCCACCGCATGCTGTCGACGGGCTCGTCCTTCTGCTCGTCCGCCGCGAACACGTCGATGGCCATGTCAGGAACGGGAGCCGGCCTGCTCGTACGCGTTGACGATGTCCTGCACGATCTTGTGGCGGACGACGTCACGGGCGTGCAGGTGCACGAACTCCAGGCCGTCGATCCCGCTCAGCACCTTGTCGAGCCCGACCAGCCCGCTGCGCCCCCCGGGCACGTCGATCTGGGTGACGTCGCCGGTGATGACGGCCCTGGAGCCGAACCCGATACGGGTGAGGAACATCTTCATCTGCTCGGGCGTCGTGTTCTGCGCCTCGTCGAGGATGATGAAGCTGTCGTTGAGCGTCCGACCCCTCATGTAGGCAAGGGGCGCCACCTCGATCGTGCCTCGCTCGAGCAGGCGCTGGGCGCCCTCGGGTTCGAGCATGTCGTACAGGGCGTCGTAGAGAGGACGCAGGTAGGGATCGACCTTGGCCATCAGGTCGCCGGGCAGGAACCCGAGGCGCTCGCCGGCCTCCACTGCGGGCCGGGTGAGGATGATGCGGTTGATGCGCTTGTCCTGCAGCGCCTGCACACCGAGGGCGACGGCCAAGTACGACTTGCCTGTGCCCGCCGGGCCGATGGCGAAGGTGATGACGTTGGTGTTGATGGCGTCGGCGTAGCGCTTCTGTCCGCTGGTCTTGGGACGCACGCTGCGCCCGCGCGCCGAGCGCAGGACCTCGGCGGTGAGGACCTCCGACGGCCGTTCGTCGGCCTTCACCATGTCGATGGTGCGGCCCACGTTGACGGGATCGAGGACGTGTCCCTGTTCGAGGAGCAGCACGAGCTCGTTGATGAGCGTGCCGACGCGAGGCGCGTCCGGGCCTTCGATGGTGATCTCGTTGCCGCGGACGAAGGGCTTGGCGTCGAACGACGCCTCGATGAGCCGCAGCAGCTCATCCCGCTGCCCGAGCAGGCCCACCATGAGATGGTTCTCGGGCTGGATCTTGACCTGGGTCTGGGACACGGGGTTCCGACGCAGCGTACCCGCCGGTGGTGGGGTCACACGCGTGGCGTGGTCAGCCGGGAGGCCACCCGAGGCGCTTGCCGCCGAGCACGTGAAGGTGCAGATGGGGCACCGAGTTCAGAGCGTCGTCGCCGACGTTGAAGACGAGGCGATAGCCGCTGTCCGCGATGCCTTCCCGGCGGGCGACGTCCTGGGCCGTGGCGACGATCTCGGCAAGAACGTCGGCGTCCTTTGCCGTCACGGTCGCCGCCGACTCGATGTGGCGACGGGGCACGACGAGGACATGCGTCGGGGCGCCGGGGTTGATGTCGCGGAAGGCGTAGGTGCCTTCGGAGGAGGCGACCTCTTCGGACGGCACCTCGCCGGCGATGATCTTGCAGAACAAGCAGTCAGCCACGCGCCAACGCTACGGCTCGCTCCTCAGTTGTAGGTGCTCTCGGCTTCAGACAGCTCCCGGCGAGCGTCGGGGTAGAGGTGCTGAAGCTTGCCCGGCTCGATGCGGGAGTGGGCGATGAACTCCTCGACCTCGTGCTCCTGGAGCCGGATCACGCGCCCGAACTTGTAGGCCGGCACCTCGCCCTCGTCGATCAGCCGGTACAGCGTGCGCACGGTGACTCCCAGCCTGCGTGCCGCCTCGCCGGTGCTCATCCAGTGGATCTCGACCGAGGCCATGCGGTGATCATAAGCACGGCCCCTCACGTGACGTGGGATGGCAGGAGATGGTGCCAGAGACACGAACAGCACCTTGCCTGTCAATGCTTGGCTACGGTAATCTACGTCTATGTCGGAGTCGGCGGCGCTGCAGTCGTGGCGCCGTCGGGCCCAGCGCACGAGCGAGGGACCTCGGCTCGGGCACCCGGCCCGGCCGGTGGCGGCGACGG
>CADDZP010000103.1 GCA_902812475.1 Actinomycetota bacterium
ACCTCCATGAACGCCGGCAGCAGGGGCGGGTGGGCGACGACGAACGACCACACCCGCCCCCGGCCCGACATGGCGTCCCACGTGTGGGCGAGCGAGTTGCAGTACGGGCACATCGGGCGGGGCGGGAAGCGCAGCCGTCCGCAGTTCGAGCAGCGCTGGATGCGCAGTTCCCCGGCCGCCGTCCCTTCCCAGAATCCGGCCGAGTCCTCGGTGATCGCCGGCAGCGGCGCCCCGGTGATCATCTCGGCTTGGTCAGGAGGAGCGCGCTCGTGGGGACGCCCTCGCCGCTGGTGACGAACGAAACCTCGACGTCGTCGACCTGGCTGGTCGACGTGCCCCGGATCTGACGGACGCCCTCGACGATCAGGTTGAATCCGTGGACGTACGCCTCGGACATGCCGCCACCCGAGGTGTTGTTGGGCAACCGCCCGTCGGGCCACTCCAGGGCGCCGTCGTTGGTGAAGTCGCCGCCTTCGCCCCGCTTGCAGAACCCGTAGCCCTCGAGCGACAACGGGATGAGCGGGCTGAAGGCGTCGTAGATCTGGGCCACGTCGACGTCGTCGGCCGTGACGTCGGCGTTGCGCCAGAGGACCTCGGCGCACGCCCACGCCGGGCCCATGAGGGGGTCGTCGCGGTGGTAGTTGGTCATCACCTGGTGCTGGGGGTTGATGCCCTGGCCGAAGGCGTGGACGAGGGCGGGAGGCTGGCGCAGGTCTCTGGCTCGCTCGGCCGTCGTGATCACACACGCCACGGCGCCGTCGGTCTCCAGGCAGTTGTCGAACAGACACAGCGGTTCCGAGATCCAGCGGGCGTTCATGTAGTCGTCGCGCGTCATCTTCTTCTCGTACATCTGCGCCAACGGGTTGCGGTTGGCGTGCTTGCGCGAGGCGAGGGCGACGTTGGCCAGGTGGTCGCGCGTAGCGCCGTACTCGTGCATGTAGCGCCGGGTCAGCATGGCGATCTCGTCGACGGGGCGGACAAGGCCCCACGGCCTCGACCACTCGCCGAGACCCTTCACCCGCTCGGCCGTCTGGGCCCACGGTCGGCTGCCGCGCGCGGCTCGCTTCCGGGCCCGCCAGGCGACGGCGACGGTGCACTGACCGCTGGCAACGGCCATCGCCGCGTTGCCGACGACGCCACAGCCGGCGCCGCCGCCGAAGCCGACCTGGCTGAACCAGGTGATGTCGCCGGTGCCGAGGTTGCGCGCCATGTCGGCCTCGACGTTGGCCTCCATGGCGTACGAGCCCATCCCGTCGACGTCCGCCGGCGTCAGTCCGGCGTCGTCGAGGGCAGCCTTGACCGCCTGGGCGCCGAGCGACAGCTCGCTGCCCTCGATGCCCTTGCCGTACTTCGTCTGGCCGATGCCGACGATCGCCGTCTTGTCCTTGATCGTCACTTCGGACCTACACCCCCCTCACCGTTCTCGGCGCAGAAATGTGCGGGGTCCGCACATTTCTGCGCCGAGAATGCAGGAGAGGTGACGAATGCAGGAGAGGTGACGATCACCATCCCTTGAAGTCCGGGGGACGCCGCTCGACGAAGCTCATCATCCCTTCCTTGGAGTCCGCAGTGCCGCTGATCAGTTCCTGGGCATACCCCTCGTCCCAGAAGGCGCCGTGGCGGTCGGAGTCGATGGCCCGGTTGGCCAGCCACTTCGAGAAGGCGATGGCCTTCGTCGGCCCCGACGCAAGGCGGGTCGCCCACTCCGTGAGGGTCTTCTCGAGATCGGCGCGGGGCACGACCTTGTTGGCCAGGCCGATGCGGTAGGCCTCGGGCGCCGGAACGTCGTCGCCGAAGAAGAAGAGCTCCTTGGCCTTCGAGAGTCCGACCAGCCGGGTGAGGATGTAGGCGCCGCCCGCGTCGGGGGCGATGCCCCGTCGCACGAACGCCTCGATGAACTTGGCCTCTTCGGCCATGACGACGAGGTCGCAGGCCAGCGCCAAGTGCATCCCGCCGCCCGCCGCAGTCCCGTTGACGCCGGCGATGACGGGCTTCTCGCAGTCCATGATCGACTGGACCAGCCGCCCCCAACCCGTGCGTATGACTCTGGCGGCGTCGCCCACGATCCGCTCGGGCGCGCCCTCCGGTTTGGGCGGTGGATCGCGCCGCTGGCCGCGGATGTCGGCGCCGGTGCAGAAGCCCTTCTCGCCGGCGCCTGTGAGGACGACACAACGCACCCACGGGTCCGACGACGCCTCGATCATCCAGTCGCCGATGGTGTCGCGCATCGGCGTCGTGATGGCGTTGCCCGCGTCAGGGCGGTTGAGGGTGATCCAGAGGACGCCGTCCTCGAGGCGCTTCAGGAGATCGTTGCCTACGTCGTCGCTCATCTGACGACTGCCAGGGCGTCCAGGGCCACCGCGCCCTTCGGGAGAGCGGCCAGTGGGTTGATGTCGAGCTCTGCCAGCTCGGCGTGCAGATCCATCGCCATCCTTTGTACTCGCATGATCACGTCCACGAGGGCGGTGCGGTCGACCTTGGGCCGTCCGCGTGCGCCGTCGAGCAGCGCCGCCCCCTGCAGTTCGCCCAGCATGCGCCGGGCTTCCTCTTTGCCGAACGGCGGAACGCGGAACGTCACGTCCTTCAACACCTCGACGAAGACGCCGCCCAGCCCGAACATCACGACCGGGCCGAAGAGCTGGTCCTGGCTGATGCCGACGACGGTCTCGACCCCATCGCCGATCTGCTCGGAGACGATGACGCCGTCGGCGTCGGGCGCCTTCTTCATGAACGACTTGTAGATCTTCTTGGCCTCGTCGCCGTCGCTGACTCCGAGGCGCACGAGCCCCAGGTCCGACTTGTGGAGGATCTCGGGGGAGCAGGCCTTCATCACGACAGGCGGGCCCAAGGCGTCGGCCAGCTTCGCCGCCTCCTTGGGCGACGTGGCCACGTCGAAGCGGGGAACAGAGATGCCGTACTCCTCGAGAAGGCGCATCGACGTGGCCTCGTCGCCCCGAAGAAGAGTCCTGGCGGTCCTGGCCGAAGGGGACGGTCGCAACACCGGTTTGGCGAACGGCGACCGGTACGACGAACGGAATGCGTGGTAGTCGAAGTAGGCCTTCGCCGCCGTGACGGCGTTGGCGAAGGTGCGGAACACCGGCAGGTCGCTCTTCAGCAGGATCTCGCGATAGGCCTCCTCGTCGCCGACCGGGGAGCCCCAGACGACGAAGATCGGCTTGTCGGTCGCATGGGCGGCGTCAACCAGGTCGCGCGCCAGGCGTCCGCTCATGGAGGGCACGGCCCCGGTGATCGGGCACAACAGGAGGTTGACGTTCGGGTCGGCCAGGATGGCGTCGAGGATCTTGCGACCTCGCCAGTCGGCCGACGGCGGGCCGCCGTTGTCGACCGGATTCGAGACGCGGAGATAGGGCGGGATCCACTCGTGCAGCTGCTCCTGCGTGTCCTTCGCCAGAGCCGGGATGCGCAGCCCGGCCGCGGCAGCCATGTCGGCCATGTGGGCGCCGGTGCCGCCGGAGATCGAGTACACGCACACGCCGTCGCCTTTTGCGGGCTTCGTGCGGGCGAACATCGCCGCCACGTCGAGCAGCTCGTCGAGACCGTCGACGCGCGTGACGCCGAACTGGCCGAAGACAGCGGATGTCACCGCGTCGGAACCGGTGAGGTGGCCGGTGTGGGCCTTGGCCATCGACCGGCCTTCGTCGGTGCGGCCCACTTTGACGGCGACGATCGGCACGCCCGCCTGCACGGCCCTGTCGGCGGCCAGCATCAGCGTGCGCCCGTCCTTGAAGCCCTCGACGTAGCAGGCGATGGCCCCCACCTCGGGCTGTTCGGCGAAATAGGCGCAGAAGTCGGCGAACTCGAGATCGGCCTCGTTCCCGGTCGGAGCCCAGTGCGACAGACGGATGCCGATGTCCTGTCCCTGGAAGACGGGCCGGCCTTGGTGGCCGCTCTGGGTGATGAGGGCGATGGCCCTGCCAGGAAGATCGGCGCGGAACGTCTCGAAGGCGTTGAGGTTGGTGTTGGGACCGAGGACGTGGATGTCGCTCGCAGCGATGACGTCCTCGAGGCGGGCCTGCAGGCGCTCGCCGTCGGCCCCGGTCTCGGCGAAGCCGGCCGCGAAGACGACGGCGAAGGCCGCCTTCTTCTCGATGACCTGCTCCAGGGCGGGGAGCACGTCGCCCACGAGCACAGCCGCCAGGTCGACGTCGGCGGGCACGTCGAGCACGGTCGGGTAGCACCGGAGGCCGTCGATCTCGTCCCGATTGGGGTTGACGAGGAACACCTCGGCGCCGGCGCTCTCGGCCCACTGCCGGATCTTCTTCGTCATCGCCGTGTTGGGTCGGTTGGCCGTGTCCGAGGCGCCGATCACGGCCACGGTCTTGGGCGAGAAGAACGTGTCGAGGTCGATCGACCGGGGCTCGACAGGACGGCCCGTGACGTCGGTACGCACGGGCCCCTGAGGTGACACGGGCGTCAGGTTATGTGGGACCCCGCTGTTCCGTCAGACTGCGTGTTCGTGGAGACGACCGAGCTGACCCTCGACACGTCCGGCCGTCACTTCGTCGACCTGACCGACCGCGTCGCCGAGTTCTGCCGGTCGGAGGGCGACGGGTTGGTGCACGTGTTCGCACCGCACGCCACGGCTGGTCTGGCGTTGATGGAGCTGGGCTCGGGCTCGGAGGCCGACCTCGACGAGCTGCTCGAGCGCCTGCTCCCGCGCGACGGCCGGTACCGCCACCAGCACGGGTCGCCCGGGCACGGTGCCGACCACCTGCTGCCCGTGCTGATCAGCCCCTCGCTGGTGCTGCCCGTCGTGGACGGGCGGGTGCAGCTCGGAACGTGGCAGAGCGTGGTGTTGGTCGACCTCAACGAGGACAACCCGCGCCGGCGGGTGCGGCTGACCTTTCTCCGGGGCTGACGACTTCTACGTCAGCTCGAGCAAGGGGCGCAGGTCGGCGATGCGGACGACGCCGTCGGTGACGGCTGGCGGCGTTTCCCTCTCGCCATCCCATTCCGGTCGCCAGACATGAACAGGGCGCATGCCCATAGCCGCCGGCCCTTCGACATCCGGCGCCCACGAGTCGCCGACGAAGACGACCTCGGCCGGATCGGCGACGCCCGCCTCCTCGAGGGTCCTCTCGAAGATCCGCGGGTGCGGTTTGCGGGCGCCGGCGCGCGCCGAGGTCACCATGACATCCACGAGATCTGTGAGCCCGGCCTCGGCCATGGCCTTGTCGAGGTTCCAGTCCCAGTTCGAGCACACGGCGAGAGTGAGGCCGCGGCGACGGAGCTCGGACAGGACGTCGGGGACTTCGGCGTAGGCCTGCAACTCGAAGGACTTGGTCGCCGTGTACAGCTCGTCGACGAGGAGGTCGGCGTCGTCGGGACCGACGCCGCACGCCTCGACGTACTGGCGAAGGCGCCGGTGCTCCCATGCTCGGTAGGTTTCGGCGTCTGCGGAGTGTTCGACGTGCTCACGGCCGTCGGCGGCCTCGTCCCGCCACCGCTCGCCGATGTCCTCCGGCACGCTGAAGCCGCGGTTGGCGAGAACCTCCTCGCGCGTGGGTCCCCAGGTGCGAGCGTGGGCGAGCGTCCCGTAGAAGTCGAGGAAAACAGCGCGTGCCATCTCAGAGGTGAGGATTGACCTCCGTGGCGATGACGCTCACCTGCTCCACGTCGGCCGTGTCGAGGAGCTGCATGTAGAGGCGCGCCGCGCCCGCCTCCTTGAACTGCGACAGCTCATCGACGATCTTGTCGGCGCTGTTGGCCCGGATGTCGACGTTGACGGCGGCCGAGTAGACCAGCGACGACGGATCTCGGCCCTGCTCCTCGCACGCCTTCCTCACGCGACCAACGGCCTTGTTGAAATCGTCCACGGCGTGGAACGGCACGTTGAACTCGTCGGCGTACTTGGCTGCCAGGCGCGGTGTGCGCTTCGACCCGGCGCCGCCGATGATGATCGGCGGGTGCGGCTGCTGCGCCGGCTTCGGCAGCCCCGGTGAGTCCTCCACTGTGTAGTGCTCGCCCTCGAAGCTGAACTTGTCACCGCGCCGTGTCGCCCAGAGTCCGAGGACGATCTGCAGCTGCTCCTCGAGCATCTCGAAGCGCACCCCGAGCGGCGGGAACGGGACGGCGTGGGCGTGGTGCTCCGGGTCGTACCAGCCGGCGCCCAGCCCCAGCTCGACGCGCCCTCGGGACATGGCGTCGACCTGCGCCACTTCGATGGCGAGCATGCCGGGGAAGCGAAACGTCATCGACGTCACGAGGGTTCCCAGGCGGATGCGGTTGGTCTCCCTGGCGATGCCCGCGAGCGTGATCCACGAGTCGGTCGGGCCCGGACCGGGGTCTTCGTCGTCGAAGCGCATGAGGTGGTCGGAACGGAAGAACCCGTCGAACCCCTCGCGCTCGGCGGCTTGTGCGATCGCCAGCTGCTGGTCGTAGGTCGCACCCTGCTGGGGCTCCAGCATCACTCGCAGGTCCATTGCAGCGACACTAGGAGGAGTGCTGAGAAAGCTCCTTGCCCTGGTGTTCGTCCTCTTGAGCGCCTGCAGTGCTGATCGCAGTCGGTCCCTCGCGCCCGCACCGGGGGCGACGTCAACGTCGACCTCGTCCTCGACCTCGACCTCGCCGACCGCCACGACGAGCACGGCGCCTCGTGGGCCAGTCGTGATCCACTACCGCATCGAGCGCCACACCGGCGACGACGCCACGGCCGACTTCGCCGCCATGGTCGACGCGACCCTCCACGACGCCCGCGGCTGGACGCGGGCGGGGTTCGTGTTCCAGCAGGCCGCCGACGCCCCGTACACGATCCTTCTGGGCGAGGGCCCCGAGGTGCAACAGCGGTGCCGGCCCTATGACACCTACGGCAGGTACTCGTGCCAGATCGGGCCGCTCGTGGCCATCACCGCCGACCGCTGGCGTTTCGCCACGCCCGAGTGGGCCGGCGACCTGACCACCTACCGCCAGATGGTCGTCGACCATGAGATCGGCCACCTCCTCGGGCTCCACCATCGCGACTGCACCACACCGGGCCGTGTCGCTCCGGTGATGTTGCCCCAGAGCACCGAGTTGCACGGCTGCCTGCCCAACCCGTGGCCGCTCCCCGAAGAGGTGGCCAGGGCTGCCCGCCACGACCTGCCCCTGGCCCCCGGCTACGAATCCGGCGATCCCAGGGACACCCCTTAGGCCAGCAGCGAGCCGGTTTCGCCGAGGTCGTAGGCGAGGTGGTCGCCGTCGACGCGGACGCCCTCAGTGGCTCGGTGTTCGACGAGCCGGCCGTCGTGCACGAGGTGGCGGACGTCGACTTTGCCCACGAGGACAGCGAAGTCCGACAGCAGCCGCCGGTGGCAGCGCCACCACAGGGTCTCGGCGCACATCACCGCCGTCGGCCGCGCTGCGGCTTCAGTAAGGACACGGTGGAGGGCAGCGACGAACTCCGGCGTCCCCATGTGGTCGGCGTAGGCGCGGAAGCTGCTGTTTCGCAGCGCCACGTTCGGCGAGTCGGGCGACGGCTTCCGCAAGCCGCCGAGTGCGGGCTCCCACCGGTAGTGGACGCCGGCCAAGGGCAGCCACTCCTCCATGGCCTGGCGCCGGAAGTGAGGGTGGCGCCGGCTGCCCGGGGCCGTGCGCACGTCGACGATGGCGTCGATGCCCGCGGCGTGGATGAGGGAGACGAAGTCGTCCTGGGGGAGCGTCCCGTGGCCGACGGTGAACAGCGTCGTCACGATCCCATTCAATAGGGTCAACCGATGGAGCCTCGGCGGACGGCACTCCAACGGGCGCACCGGATCTCCTTGGCCGTCCTGGCCGCTCTGTTCGTCGTTCTGCTGGCGACGGGAGTGTGGCTGTCGTTCCGCTACCAGCCGAGCGGCCACTTCGCCGGCGCGCACCACGAGAGCTGGATACGGGCGGCGCACCGGACCGCGTCCAAGGTGTTCGTCGGCGTCGCTCTCGGGGTCTTCGGCCTGTCGCTCGCCGTCAGCATCGAGGCGGCCCTGAAGCGGGGCCTACCGGCATGGGTCCTCGGGCTGGTGCTCTTCGTCGGCGCACTGGCCGCCTCCATCAGCGGCTTCCTGCTGCCGTGGGACCAGTTGGCGCTGGCGCCCGTGCTCAGTGGCGAGTTCCGGGGCTACGGCTTCCTGTTCGGCCATTCCAAGGTGCACTTCGTGCTCATCGGCTCGACGGAGGTCGGCCGGGCAACGTTGCGGACGTGGTTCGCTGTGCACACGGTCGCCTTGCCTGTTCTGTTGATCGCCCTCGGCGCCGTCGGGCTCCGCATCACCGCTCAGCGCCGACTTCGGCCATAGCCGACGCGCCGACTGCCGCCGCCTCCTGACGCTCGGTGAGCGCGCCGAACGCGAGCCCCAGCGTTCCCCAGAGAACGACCTGGATCCCGACCGACGCCACGCGGAAGCGCCACAGCACGGTTGCCGGGAAGCCCGTTGGTACTTCGTTCGTGCCGGGAAGAGCGACGTAGGCGACGGCCACCAAGGCGACGAAGACGGCCGAGGCCAGCAGCGTGGCGTCCCACCCGCTGAATCGCGGCGCCAACCGGCGCTGGACCACGACCGAGATCACCAAGGACACGACCGAGAAGGCGAGGAGCACGAAGTAGAGCTCGGTGCGGTGGCCGATCGTGTCCGGGCTGCCGACCGACGGCGGGTTGGCGGGGTACTTCAGGAACGGCACGAGGAACACCGCGAGGAATCCCGCGCCCGCGACCGCCCCCGCCGTCGCTCGCGCCGGAGCCCGTATGACCCTCCGGTGCAGGCCGGCGAAGACCAGGGCGAACAGCCCCCCAATCGCGGTCCCCGTGACCGCCAGGCCGGTCGCCAAGCCGGCGGTCGACTGCGTCCCACGGCTCACCATCGGTGCGTGAACAGCCACGCCCCGTTGGTGTGCCAAGGCAATTTCGAATTGCTCGGCCTTCCCGATCTGAGGTTCACCGAACACCGTGGCGAACCCGAAGGCGAAGACGGCAGCGAGCAGCCCGACGAGCAGCCCCCGGATGAGATATGCCCGTGCCACGTGCTCAGTGGCAGGGATAGGCGAGGAGGTGACGGGCGTCGTGGACGAACTCGTGCACGTAGTGCCCACCGAACATCGAGAGGGCGCCCTGCTCGACGCCGACGAAGTACACGAGCAGCAGGAACAGCAGGCCGAAGAGCGCGGCCCACGGCGCCAGCTCGCGGAGCGGGACCGGCGCCGGAATGGGAATGGACGGTTGGTCTGCGACGTGCGGCAGGGCCACGGCGTCTCCTTTCAATTGCGGTTGTGGTTGTGGTCGTGGTGGACGTGGGCGGCGGCTGCCAGCCGGTACTTGCAGCCGTCACAGTTCATGCGGGCATCTCCGTCCCGCGCCTCCCGGTAGCGGGCCATGACGAGTTCGGCGAGACGGCGGTCGACGCCCAGGTGCGGGTAGGGCGTGGCGCCGTTGGCGCGGGCCTGGTCGGCGATGCGGTCCACGAGCACGCCGGTGAACAGGAAGTAGGGCACGACGGCGACGTCGCCCGCTCCCAGCCGGCGGCACCGCTCGATGGCGGCTGGCACTCGCGGATCTGCCAATGAGACGAAAGCGGGCTCGACGATCGGCACGCCCGTTGCGTCCTGCAGGAGACGGGCGATCTTGTACAGGTCGGCGTTGGCGTCGGGATCGCTCGAACCCCGCCCAACGACCACCACGCCGTCGGAGCCGGTCGGGATCCGTTCCGCCGCCAGCTCCAAGACCAAAGGATGGATCCCGAGCGCCCGGCCGTAGTCGAACCGGACGCGCGGGTGCCGTGTCCGGCCGCGGGCAAGGGCGGCGGGACCGTCCAGCTTCATGTGTCCGGCGCCCAGGAGCACGAGCGGAACGCCGACGATGTGATCGGCCCCGTCGGCCACGAGCTTGTCGATGGCCGTGTCCAGATCGGGGTCGGCCAGTTCGATGAAGCCACCGCCGACGGGCATGTCAGTGGTGTGGCGGACCAGGTCGACAAAGCGCCAGTACTCGTCGACGCCGCCAGCGTCGCGGCTGCCGTGACCGATCACGAGCAGGGCCGGCTCAGGGGGCATCGGCGAGCCTCCGCAGGGCATTGGCGGCGCCGGCGGCGACCGCCGACCCGCCCTTTTCGCCGACGTTGGTGATCGTCACGTGGCGGCTGGCGCGGGCCAGCGCCTTGGACTCGGCAGCGCCGACGAATCCGACCGGAAGACCGACGATGACGGCCGGCTCCCACGCCAGTTCGAGTGCTTCGACGAGTGCCGTCGGAGCGCAACCAACGACAAGGATTGCGCCTTGCGGGTAGCGATGGGCCGCGGCGCGCATGCCCGCCGCCGCCCGCGTCGGCGCGTCGCCTGCGTCTGCGGGCAGATG
>CADDZP010000104.1 GCA_902812475.1 Actinomycetota bacterium
CGCGTTCTCAGCTTGGGAAGCTGATGTTCTGCCTCTGAACTACGCCCGCGTGGTGGCGGCCAAGGTAGCAAAGGTGCTGGTCAGCGGCGGTGCGGCCGCGCGCGACGTCGACGACGGCAACTGGTGTGACCCCGGCGTGACCTTCGCGTGACCTAACGAAACGGCCTACGGCGTCATTCACCAGTACCGGCCAGCACCGGTTCGGTCAGAAGGGAGGCATAGTCGCCGTGGGTCAGAAGGCGCCGGTGCTCACCTCTCGTGGTCACCGCTGGACCGGAGTCAGGCGGTCGGAAGGGCTCGGCGCACCAGCGCGGCGTAATCCTCGACATCGCCTGGGAGCACGCGCAGGTGGACGACAGGGCCAACTGGCTTCTCGACGATGTCGATGACCTCCGCAACCGCGGCCGCGTCGGCATCGCCGGCCACAACGATGGCGCCGGGTTCGATCAGCGAGGCGTCTCGCGCCTCGCGCAGGAAGGTCCAGACGAAGCCGGTCTCGTCCTCGTCCGGGAGATCGCAGGTGAGATCGACGATGACCACGGCTACTCGTCGGCCTCCATGGTCTTCAGCTGTTCGACGAGAGGCGGCAGCTCCCGGGTGACGGTGTGCCAGAGCACGTCGAGGTTGATCTCGAAATAGTGATGAATAGCCGGTCTCGCATCGAGCCGCGGCCTTCCACGGAACCTCGGGGTGCTGGAGGCGGGTCTGTTCGCTCACCTGCTTGGCGGCTTCTTCGACGATCTCGACGAGCTTCGTGAGTCCGAGGCGGAGGATCTCGTCCCCCTCGAGATCGTCGCGGGTCCGGCCCGGGCTGTATCCCATCGCCTTCTGGGTGACTTCGAGCATGTGGCGACGCGATCAGCGTCACGCTGCTGCATACAGCTCGCGGGCCTCAGCGCGCACCCGGTCGCGGAAACGTGGACTCAGATCCAGGTGCGCAGCTCGACCTCTCGCCCCCCGAAGATCCCTTCCAACTCGCAGCCCTCGAGTCTCGCCAAACCGATGAGCCTCGGAAGCCTGTCCGCCTCGAACTCGACGAGCGGTCGATGTCGGTATCGGCGCTCGCGTTGCCTTTCAAAGATGAGCCGAACAGCGCGAGGCGGCGGACGCCATATCGTTGACAGAAGGCCGCCAGCTCGGCATCGTCAACGATGATCTCGGCGGGCCGTTTCATCTACCCCGCTTCCCACGCTCGGCGTCGGTGGCGTCGCTAGTTCGTCCCCGTCCTCATGCGGCAGCGGGACCACGCCCGGGAACACAACCAGCACGACCGCATCGCCCTCTTCGACGGCCTGATTGCATCGACCGAGGAGTCAAGTGCTTGACAGCGATCCTGCGTATAACGCCGGCTCTGTGCCAACGCCGGCTCAGGACCGCGCCCGCCGCGATGACATCCGCACGAGTGAGCCTCGACTCGGGAGCGTCGCCAACCGCTGCGGGGGCCGAGTCGACAACTCCCGGGCCGGGTCGGCTACGAAGACGAGGATGACACGATCTCGACAGGCGCTCTGCGAGGCGGAGCGGCGTGTAGTCGCCGCATGGGCCGCCGACTGCGCAGAGCGGGTTCTCCCGCTGTTCGAGGCCGAGGCTCCAGGTGATGGCCGCGCTCGGGATCTCATCGCCAGAACCCGCGCGTTCGCCCGCGGCGAGCTCAAGACTGGTGAGGAGATTCGCCGCCGCTTCAGCGGTGGCGTGCCTGCCGACGCCGTACAGAGTCCCGCCGCGTACGCTGCTGCCCGAGCCGCCGGCCAGAGCGTCGCCGTCTGCCACATGGGCGCTCATGCACTCGCGGCCGCCGCGTACGCCGCCACAGCGGTTGGCCTCGCAGACCCGGCCCGGTCACAAGCCGTCCGAGACGAGGTCCGCTGGCAGCTCGACCACATGTCTCGAGCGGTCCGCGCCGCACTGCGAACTCTCCCGCCTGTCGGTGAGGACTCGTCAGGTCCCCTCGGCCCGGGGCTTCTCACCTCAGGCCGACTCGGCACCGTCATCCGTGAACTGCAAGCCGGCCTTTAGCCAGGCGGATGCTGAATCGCGGAGTCGATCGGCGCCCCATAGCGCTGGATCACCAGCGCGAAGAATCGTGCAGGAATCGCTGTGCCATGCCCTCGGCGCTTTGGCCCCGGGTGCTGGAGCCATCGATCCCCGAGGTGTGGGTGATCAACGCTCGGCACGGCACATGCGCAACGTCCCCGGCCACAAGACCGACGTGGCCGACGCGGTGTCGGGGGCGTCGTTGCTCGAGCACGGCTTGGTCCGGCCCAGCTTCATACCGCCGCCGCCATTCCGGGCGCTGCGAGACCTGACCCGCTACCGCAAGTCCGTGATCGACGAGCGCGCCCATGAGTCCCAGCGGCTCCACAAGGTCCTCGAAGACGCGTGAGTGAAGCTGTCGAGCGTGTTGACCAAGTCCGGCCGGGACATGATCGGGGCCCTCATCGCCGGCCAACGCGACCCCGAGGTCCTCGCCCAGATGGCCAAGGGCCGGATGCGTTCGAAGATCCCACAGCTCCAAGATGCCCTGGCCAGCCGGTTCAAAGAGCACCACGGCCTGTTGTGTCGGGCGATGCTGGCCCGCATCGACCAGGCCGACGCCACCATCGACATGCTCACGGCGCGCATCGACGAGCTGCTGGACCCTTACGAAGCGGCGGTGTCGCTGCTCGTGACGATCCCCGGGCTGGCTCGACGCAGGGCCCAGGTGATCCTCGCTGAGATCGGCGCCGACATGTCCCGCTTCCCCACCGCTGGACGCCTCGCGTCGTGGGCGGGCATGTGCCCCGGCAACAACGAGTCCGCCGGCAAGCACCGCTCCGGTCACACACGCCATGGCTCCAAGTGGCTCCGCAAGGCCCTCATCGAGGCGGGTCAGGCCGCTGGGCGCTCCAAGAACACATATCTCGCAGCCCAGTCCGTCCAGATCCGTGAACGGCGGGGGCCTCAACGCGCGGCCGTGGCGGTCGGCCACTCGATCCTCGTGGTCGCCTGGCACCTGCTGAGCACCGGCGAGCCCTACAACGATCTCGGTGGCGACTACTTCGACCGACGCCGCAACAGTGCAGCCCGACAACGCCGACTCGTCGCCCAGCTCGAGGCCATGGGACACCGCGTCATCCTCGAACCCTCAGCTGCCTGACTCAGCCCCCGCGGAGCCGGCGAGAGATTCACATCTCAGTCGGTCCGGGCCTATGCGCCTCGACGCTGAGAGCCTTCAGTCAGCGTCGCTTCTTGTCGGTCACAGTGCTGTGGGGTCCCCGAACCATTGGTGCCGGATGGGGAAGAGGTAGCGGTCGGTGAGGTAGTTCAGCGTGCGGCGGGCGAGTCCGAACTGCTCACCCACCTGGGCCACGACCGGCAGGCCGCCGGTCTCGGGAAAGGGAGCGGAGCGCACCGCCAGCCGGTACCAGCGCCTCCCGAGCCCTTCGAGCAGACCGACAGCACCGCCGGGGCGGGCACCGGTGAGGTCCTCGGCCTCGGTGAGCGGGAGGCCGCCGGCCCGCAGCAGCCGCTCTTCGGCCAGGCGCCCGAGACCGTGCTGGGCAGTGTGGTCGGGAAAGACGCCGGTGAGGAACAGAGCCAGGTCGCCAAGGCGCCGGAGGACGCCTGGCCGCTCGCCCTCGGGGACGACCTCGAGGAGCGATGCCAGGCGTACCGGGTCGAGCTCGCTGAAGCGACGTCGCTGCCACCCGCGCCGGGTGTGGACCCACGTGCTCCCGCTCACCACCCGGGAGTAGGACGCCAGCAGCTCGGCGAGGAACAGCCGTCGCTCCGATGCAGCGAGGAACTGGCGGAGGTCGTCGCCGCCGAGGACCGGGAGCCGCTTGCGGGCGCCCACCCATTCCTCGACGTAGGAGGCGCCCTGCAGCTCGACCCACCCGCGGTGGACGACGACGGCGAAGGCAAGGAAGGGGCTGGCGCGAAGCAAAGTCTCGTCCTGCCCTTCGCCGAAGAGCATGTCGAACACCACCGGATCAGCGAGAACGGCCCCGAGACGCTCGGTGTCATCACGCCGGTCTGCCCGAGCCGCTCCGATGCGCGGGTCCAGGCCTGCGAGGAAGGCGACGTCGTCCTCGGTCAGGTGCTCGAACCACATGTCCTTCTCGCTCCACGCTATGTGCGCGCCGGCTCCCGCAAGGACGCGCGTCGCCGCAGCCAGCAGACGGAGCCGCTGGCCATAGGCTGAGGGGACGCGAGACTGCACGAGTGAAGCGCCTACCCCGTATCCGGCGGGGCACGACCCTCACGAGCCCGGTCTCCGGCCGTCGCTACGTCGTCGAGGACCTGCTGGCCGAGGGCGGCTTCGGCACCGCGTACGTCGCCAGGCGTGGCCGGCGGCGCGTCTGCCTGAAGCTCACCGCCGACAGCCTCTCCTGGCACCGCGAGGCCTATATGGCCGAGCTTCTCCACGGCCATCCCCGGGTGATTCAGATCCACGAGGCGTTTCCGATCTACCGGGGACATCGGATGCTCTACGCGATCGCGATGGAGCTGGCGTACGGGGCGGTGGCCGACGTCGTCGACGGCAACCCGTGGCGAGAGCACAGAGTGGTGGCGCAAGTGCGAGGCCTGTTGACGGCGATCGATCACCTACACGCCAGCGGTGCGCTCCATCGTGACATCACACCGTTCAACGTGTACGTCGTCGACGACGATCTGTTGAAGCTCGGTGATTTCGGGATCGCTCGCCACGGCCCGAAGAAGGGTGTTCCCGCCGACGCGTTCAACCCGTGGTTCGTGGACGACGACCTGTTCGAGGGCAGCCGCAGCCGCTGGACGATCACCGACGATCTCTGGCAGGTCGGTCAGCTCGCTGCCGTCCTACTGACCGGTGACATCAGGCCGATCCACACACGTGAAGTGAGGGATCTCCCGTGCAGTGACGGACTCAAGCTGGCGATCCGCCGAGCCATAGGTGAGCCCGCCCAGCGATACCCCGATGCCAAGTCGCTCGCCGTGGGTCTTCGGGGGACGCGCCTTCAGTTCGGTCGGCTGCGCTCCCTCGAAGCTCGCACCATCTCGTTCACCGGACCGCTTGGGATCTCGCGCGCGGAGGCCACGCGTTTGGCGCGCCGCGCCGGTGCCCGTGTCATCGACTCGCCGTCCGGTGCACTCGACGCTCTGGTCGTCGGCGACGCCTCGCCCGGCTGGATCGCGGGCACGAGCGGCGGCGTGAAGATCCTTCAGGTTTTGGCGCTGCGCGAGCGCGGCTATCCGATCACGATCATCACGGCGCGGCACTTCTTGCGGCTGATCGGGTTGTGACCAGTGAGGTGAGGCCGAACACGTCAGCGGCAGCGTGTCGTGAAGGCGACTGCCGGACCGATCAGGGGTCCGGCAGCGTGAAGCGGTCTCGGTTGTATCTCGGTGGGATGCGAGCGGGCCGCAACGGTTTGGGAGAACACGGCGATCACCGCGGCGACGGCACCGGGACCGTCCCGGACTTCTCGGTCGTCTCAACCGCCGTGTCGTCGCGGTGATCGCACCGTCCTTCTGGATCGGCTGGTCGCAAGCCACAACGAGCCGTGCGAATGCGCAACGGGAGCCCGCTACGCGTGTCAGCCAGGCGGTGAACGCTCTCCAGAGCCACCTCCCATCGCGGAACCTCCGTCGAAGGAATGACTGTGTGAACGTCTTCAGCTTCCAATTTTCGCGATCCGGATTCGCTCGTCAAGACCTTGAAACAGGCGAATCAGCCGTTCCTACAGATGAAGGTGCTCGGTCAGCATCCGGTGGGTCGAGAACCGCTGGCCGGCGATTGCGATCGACAGACGGGCAACCACCGGTGCGATGACCGAACCGGGCCGCCGACGGCACCCGGCCGCAGTGGGTGAGGCGTGATCTGCCTACTGCCCAAGGTCGAAGCGATCGAGGTTCATGACCTTGTCCCATGCGGCGACGAAGTCGCGTACGAACGTCTCCTTGGAGTCCGCACACGCGTAGAACTCCGAGAGGGCGCGGAGCTGGGCATTGGAGCCGAAGACGAGGTCGACGGCCGTGGCCGTCCATCTGGTCTCCCCCGTGGTCCGGTCGCAACCGTCGTAGACGTTCTCGGCGTCGAGAGACGGCCTCCACTCGGTACCCATGTCGACCAGGTTCACGAAGAAGTCGTTCGTCAACGTCTCGGGTCGGTCAGTGAGAACCCCGTGGCGTGTCTGCCGGAAATTGGCGTTCAAGGCCCGCATACCACCCACGAGGACCGCCATCTCCGGCGGGGTCAGGGTGAGGAAGTTGGCCCGCTCCACCAGCAGCGTCTCGGGCGGTCGCTTGTCACCGGCCTGCAGGTAGTTGCGGAAGCCGTCGAAGGTGGGCTCGAGCACGGAGAACGACTCGACGTCGGTCTGCTCCTGGGACGCGTCGGTGCGCCCCGGCGCGAATGGAACCGTGACATCGAAGCCCGCCTTCTTGGCCGCCGACTCGACGGCGGCGCAGCCGCCCAGGACGATGAGGTCGGCGAGGGAGATCCTTTTCCCGCCGGACTGGGAGCTGTTGAAGTCCCGCTGGATTTGCTCGAGAGTCTGGAGGACCTTGGCCAGCTCGGGCGGGTCGTTGACCTCCCAGTCTCGCTGGGGGGCGAGGCGGATGCGGGCGCCGTTGGCCCCACCCCGCTTGTCGGTGCCCCGGAAGGTCGCCGCCGCCGCCCACGCCGTGGTCACCAGCTGGGAGATGGACAGGCCGGAGGACAGGAGCGTGTCCTTGAGGGCGGCGGCATCGCCGTCATCGATCAGCTCGTGGTCCACCTCCGGCACGGGGTCCTGCCACAGCTGCGGCTCCGCGACCCAAGGGCCGAGGTAGCGGGTGACCGGGCCCATGTCTCGGTGGATCAGCTTGTACCAGGCCTTGGCGAACGCCTCCTCGAGCTCCTCGGGGTGCTCGTACCAGCGCTTGGTGATCGGGCCATAGATCGGGTCCAGCTTCAGAGAGAGGTCGGTCGTCAACATCATCGGGGCGTGGCGCTTGGACGGGTCATGGGCATCCGGCACCGTGCCGTCGGCCTCGGGGTTCTTGGGCTTCCACTGGTGGGCACCGGCAGGGCTCTTGGTCAGCTCCCAGTCGTACTTGTAGAGGTTCTCCAGGTAGCCGTTGTCCCATTTGGTGGGCTCGTTCGTCCACGCACCCTCGAGGCCGCTGGTGATCGTGTCGGCGCCCCTGCCGCTGCCGCACATGTTCTTCCAGCCCAGCCCCTGCTGTTCGATGGGGGCGCCCTCCGGTTCGGGCCCGACGCAGTCCGGGCTCACTGCACCGTGGCACTTGCCAAACGTGTGGCCGCCGACGATGAGGGCGGCTGTTTCCTCGTCGTTCATCGCCATGCGGCGGAACGTCTCTCGAATGTCCTTGGCCGCGGCCAACGGGTCGGGGTTGCCCTGGGGCCCCTCCGGGTTCACGTAGATCAACCCCAGCTGGACGGCGCCGAAGGGATCGTCCCACTCGCCCGGACCTCGGTAACGCTCGTCTCCGAGCCACGTGTCCTCCGGGCCCCAGAAGATGTCCTGGGGCTCCCAGATGTCCTGCCGCCCGAAGCCGAAGCCGAAGGTCTTGAAGCCCATCGACTCGAAGGCGCAGTTGCCAGCGAAGATGATCAGGTCAGCCCAGGAGATCTTGCGGCCGTACTTCTGCTTGACGGGCCACAGCAGGCGGCGGGCCTTGTCGAGGCTGGCGTTGTCGGGCCAGCTGTTGGTGGGCGGAAACCGCTGCTCGCCGGCGCCCCCACCGCCGCGGCCGTCGCCGATGCGGTACGTGCCAGCCGCATGCCAGGCCATGCGGATGAACAGCGGTCCGTAATGGCCATAGTCGGCCGGCCACCAGTCTTGTGAAGTCGTCATCACCTGGATGACGTCGCGCTTGAGCGCCTCTACGTCGAGGCTCTTGAACGCTTCTCTGTAGTTGAACTTCCCACCCATCGGGTCGGACCGAGGGCAGTTCTGATCGAGAACCGACAGGTCCGGCTGGTTGGGCCACCAGTCCCGGATCGTCCGCGGCCGATGGGCTTTCGGCGAGGGGGCCTCGATGACTGGGTTCTCGCTCTCGCTGACGCTCTGGGTCGCCTCCTTGTCAGGCACGTCGATCCTCCTCTCTCTCCGCCGTCTGCTGGTGGCTCACTGCTGTCGGCCGAGATCGATTCGACATTGCCGGCCCAGCAGCGCGGGACCTACCCCGACAGATGACCTCGGATTCGGGGGTTTGCGCGACGCGCCCGGGACGGTGACGGGACGCGGCACGCGGTGCGCCTCGGTTCCCGGTCCGACGCCACGGCTGCCCATACCCGGCTGCCCCGAACCTCCACGTCATCAAGGCCCAACTGGACTGTGTCTAGTTTTAGCACTCGCAGGTATCGGTATCGAGTGCTAGTCAGTGGTGGTGCGTACGCGTCATCATTCACTGTGCCGATCGTGCGCCGCGGACCCGTCGCTGACCTGGACGAGTTGCTCCGCCTTCGCGCGGTGTTGTTCGAAACCATGGAGATCGATTTCGAGCGGGCCGAGTGGGAAGCTGCCTGCAGGCAGATCCTTGTCTCGATGGGCGGGCCTCGGGCGACCTCCTCGCGGCGGTCGCGGAAGGGGACGACGGTGCGCTCGTTGCCTGCGGCATCGGCGCCGTCCGCCGGCGGCTGCCAAGCCCTCGTAACCCCTCGGGCCTTGAGGGGGTACATCGGGTCGATGTCCACCGACCGTGACTGGCGGCGTCACGGCCTTGGCCGCCAGATCCTCGGATTTCTGATCGAGCTGCTGCACGCGAGGGGTCACCGAGATCGAACTTCACGCGACCGAGGCAGCCACCCCGTGCGCGCCGGGTCACCGTCGAAGCCGCCGGCGGATGCGCCAGGGACGCCAACACGCCTGAGCCCCGACCATGGACGCGCCGCAGACACTTTCCTCGTGTGACCGGTCGTTGTTCGACTAGCCGTTCGCGTCCTTGGCTCCGTTCTGGGGCTCCGCAGGAGGACGAGGTCAGAGTGGCGAGGGGCGCAACCCGGCCCCTCGCCTCCAGCTCTGCGTCAGAAGCGGCGGTGGCTCAGCCCGCCCGTCGGGGCGAGCGGCGCCCGGCGACGCCGGCCAGGCCGCCCGAGGTGGGAAGCCCGTGGACACCCTGGGCCTTCTCCAGACTCGCCGCCTCGTCGTGGAACTTGCGCAGCAGCCCCGAGAAGAAGCCCAAGAGCACGTACCACAGGTACCCGACGCCGCCCACGGCCAGCCCGGTGAGGGTGACTCCCACCCATCCGGCCCGGGCGTGCAGGTGCCACAGAGCCCACAGGTTGAAGTCGACGGCCCACGCCAGCCCGATGCCGATGCCAGCCAAGGCGATGGCGTGGAGCTCGTGGGCGAAGTTCAGCACGCGCTCAGCGAACATGGTCACCAACATGACGCCGAGGCCCAATGCCGCCAGGATCGCGAACACGTACATCTCGACGAACCCTCCTCTCCGCAGATAACTCCCTGGGTCACGGAGCGGTGGCCCACCTGGTGCAACGCTTTGTCGGTCCCGCTCTGTTCCCGGCGACCGGAGCGTTCCCGGCCGCGGCACAATGGCGGCGTCGACCCATCTCTGCATGGGAGGTGCAGGCATGACCAAGCGAGGTGATCGAGTGGAGATCCCCGGGCGGAAGGTCGGCCAAGGCCGCCGAGTCGGCACCGTCGAGGACGTCCGGGGTTCGATGCTGACCGTGCGCTGGGACAGCGGTGAGCGGACGACGCTCAGCCCGAGCGCGGGGTCGTTGACCGTGCTCGGCGATGGCACCCGCCAACGGCCGACCTGACCCCCGCCCGCGGGTTGGCCCGCGTGCCACGGTTTCGAGCGCCGAGACAAGGGCGGGCCACGAGAGCGCGTGCAACCGCTCTGCCGATCAACGAGACCGTGGAGCAGATCCGCGGTTCGATGGTGACGCTCGCGGTGGATAGTGCCGAACGACTGGCGATCACACCGACCGCCCATTTCGCTGGCTGTCCTGGGCACGCATGGACCCCGCCGAGGAGCGTGACCACAGTTGTCGGCTGATTGAAGATCCACCGGTCGAGCGGTTTCCTGAGGAGCGCTCGATGACCCGGTAGACCGACTGGCGTGTGGTGAACGGGCCGGCCTCCATGAATGGGGCCGGTCGATTCGCCTCGGCTGGGTTCCGCGCCGTCGCCACCGCCTTCCACGGGGCACTCGCGGCGTGGCGCGCGCCTAGCTAGCGCCGCGGCCATCCATGATCAGTCGGCGGCGCACGGTCCGGTATCGACGGGCAGGGTGTTCGAGGCCGCCCGGCGCACAGCGGGCAGCAC
>CADDZP010000105.1 GCA_902812475.1 Actinomycetota bacterium
CTCCTGGGCCAGGTCGGCGGCCAGGTCGCCCGCGGCGGCGCGGCGCAGGGCCTTCAGCTCGTCGTCCAGGCGGCGGCGCTCCTCGAGCAGGCGCTCGATGCGCTCGGGAAGCTCGTCGGGCCGGACACGCAGGAGGGCCGCCGTCCGTTCGATCAGGTCCTCGTCCTGTCGGAAGTGCGCCAGGCTGCCTTCGCCGGTGAGGGCCTCGATGCGACGCATGTTGGCGGCGATCGATCCCTCGCTCACGATCTTGATGGGGCCGATCATCCCGAGGGCGCCGACGTGGGTGCCGCCGCACAGCTCGGTCGACCGACTACCGGCCTCGACGACGCGGACGACGTCGCCGTATTTGTCGCCGAAGAAGGCGATGGCGCCAACCCGCTCGGCCTCGTCCTTCGACGTCTCGTAGGCGCGCACGGGCTCGTTGGCGAGGACGCGGGCGTTGGCGATGGCCTCGACCCGGGCCAGCTCCTCACGGCTGACGGGCTGGTAGTGGCTGAAGTCGAACCGCAGTCTGTCGGGCGCGACCAGGGAGCCCTGCTGCTTGACGTGGGGGCCCAGCACCTCACGTAGGGCGGCATGGAGCAGGTGGGTGGCGGTGTGGTTCTTGCGGATGGCCTCGCGGCGCTTGGCATCGATGCGGGCGAGGGCCTGTTGGCCGGGTGTCACCTCGCCCTCCACGACGCTGCCGCTGTGGCGGACGAGCTGGCCGGCGACGGCGTAGGTCGTGTCGGTCACACGGAACACGCCGGTGTCTGTGCTGATCTCGCCGGTGTCACCGACCTGGCCACCCGACTCGGCGTAGAACGGCGTGCGGTCGAGGAAGAGCTCGCTTTCGGTGACGGCAAGCACGCGGCCCTTGGCCTCGTAGTCCGCGTAGCCCACGAACTCTGTAGGACCGAACTGCTCGAGCAGCTCCCGGTAGTAGTCGACCGTCTCACCGTCGGCCTCGCCGCTCGTCCGGGCGGCGCGGGCCCGCTCCCGCTGTTCGGTCATGGCCATCTGGAAGCCGGGCTCGTCGACCTCGATGCCCCGCTCGGCGGCGACCTCGCGGGTCAGCTCGAGGGGAAAGCCGTACGTGTCGTGGAGGCGGAAGGCAACCGAGCCGGGGAGCAGCGGCGCGTCCTCGCCCACATGGGCCAGCTCCTCCTCGAGGATGGCCATGCCCGCTCGCAGCGTCTGGCGGAACTTCTGCTCCTCGCGCCCGACGACGTCGGCGATGAAGTCGTGGTTCTTGTGGAGGTCGGGGTAGGCCTCGCCCATCGTCGCCACGACGGTCTCGACCATCGGCGGCAGGACCGGGCGGTCGACGCCCAGCTGGAAGGCGCGCATGACGGCGCGCCGCAGGATGCGGCGCAGGACGTAACCCCTGTCCTCGTTGGACGGGAACACCCCGTCGTTGACGAGGAACGTCACCGTGCGGGCATGGTCGGCGATCACCCGCAGCTTGACGTCGGTCTCCTCGTCGTCGCCGTACTGGCGGCCGCTCACCCGCTCGGCGGCGCCCACGACGGCGCGCAGGACGTCGGTGTCGAACACCGAGTCGACGTCGTTGACGACGGCCAGCATGCGCTCGAGCCCGGCGCCCGTGTCGATGTTGCGCTTGGGAAGCTCGGTGAGGGTGCCGTCGGCCGCCCGGTCGTACTGCATGAAGACGAGGTTCCAGATCTCGACGTAGCGCTCCTCGCCTCCGTGGGCGGGACCTCCCTCCGCGCCGTAGTCGGGGCCGCGGTCGTAGTGGAGCTCGGAGCACGGGCCGCACGGACCGGTGTCGCCCATCTCCCAGAAGTTGTCGTCGCCCAGGCGCTGTACGCGCTCGTCGGGCAGACCGATGCGGTCGCGCCAGAAGGCGACCGCTTCGTCGTCGGTCTCGTGGACGGTGGCCCAGATGCGGTCGCCGTCGAGGCCGAGCGGACCGGTCACCAGCTCCCAGGCGAGCTCGATGGCGCCCTCTTTGAAGTAGTCGCCGAAGCTCCAGCTGCCCAGCATCTCGAAGAAGCTGAGGTGGCGCGTCGTGCGCCCGATGAGCTCGATGTCGTCGTGCTTGCCTCGCACGCGCACGCACTTCTGCACCGACGTGGCCCGCAGGTACGGGGCCGTCTCCTCGCCCATGAGGTACGGCAGGAACTGGTTCATCCCCGCGTTGGTGAACAGCGGCGCCAGCGGATGGTGCGGGATCAGGCCCGACGACGGCACCACGGTGTGGCCCCGCTCGGCGAAGAAGTCGATGAAGGTGCGGCGCAGTTCGTCGGCGTTCATGGCGGCGAATGCAGCCTACTGGCGCCCGTTTTGCTGTTTTGCTGTTGCCGCGCCTATCGACGGGCCTGGCGCAGCTCCAGGTCGGCTCGCAGCTCGGCCTCGCGCTTGCGCATCGCCTCCCGGCCCTCGTCGACGGCCACACGGAGGTTGTTGCGCAGCCGCCGGACGCCGTCGGCCATGTCGCCGGAAACGCGCTCGGGCGAGTAGCGCTCGGCCGTCTGGCGCACGAAGCGGGCCAGCCAGTACGACATGCCGGCGCCCAGCCCGATCCCGACGCACAGCCAGAAGAGCCGCTTGAACATCAGACGTCGTCCCTCGAGCGGAACCGCTTGAGGGCGCGTGACGTGCCGGCGCCGAAGGCCAGTGCCTTCACGACCGGGTTGGAGAAAGCCAGGTAGGCCAGCCGAGACGCCGAGTCCACCGTTCCGGAGATCGACTCGGCCCGCTCGAGCAGGCCGTCGACCCGCTGGAGGTCGGCGTTGGCCTGCCGGACCGTGCCCTGCACGTCGGTGACGAGCGGCAGCGTCTCCTTGCGCAGCTCGTCGATGGTGAGCTGCAGGGCAGTCATCGTGCGCATCAGGGCGCCCAGGGCGACGAGCAGTCCGCCGGCAGCGATGGCGACGACCACGGCGATGGCCACGGCGACCCAGTCCCGAGCGCTCATTGCTGCTTCCGTTCCTTCATGCGTTCGGCGACCTCCCGCTCGGCGCCGTGCTCTGAGGGCTCGTAGTACGTCCGGCCTTCGACTGCTGGAGGCCGGTAGGACTGCGGCACCCAGCCGCGTGGGTCGTCGTGAGGATAGTCGTAGGCCTCGCCGTGGCCGAGCTTCCTCGCCGCGTAGTAGGAGGCGTCCCGCAGGTGCTTGGGCACCTGGCCGGCCGGCCGGTCCTTGACGTCCTGCTGGGCCCGTCGCAGGGCCAGGTAGGCGCGGTTCGACTTCGGCGCCGTCGCCAGGTGGACGACGGCGTGGGCCAGATTGAGCTGCGCCTCGGGGAGCCCCACGAACTCGACGGCCCGGGCCGCGGCGTCGGCCACGACCAGGGCCATGGGATCGGCCATGCCCACGTCCTCGCTGGCGAGGACGACCATGCGCCGGGCGATGTAGCGGGCGTCCTCACCTGCCTCGAGCATGCGGGCCAGCCAGTACAGGGCGGCGTCGGGGTCGGAGCCCCGCATGCTCTTGATGAACGCCGAGATGATGTCGTAGTGCTCGTCGCGCTCGTAGCGGAGAGCCCGGGCGTCGAGGGCCGCTTCGGCGTCGGCCACGGTGACCTTGCCTTCCTGGCCGCGCTGGTCAGCGAGCGCCATGGCCACTTCCAGCGCGTTGTACGCGCTGCGGGCGTCGCCCTCGGCCTTGTCGGCGATGTGGGTGAGGGCGTCCTGCTCGGCGGCGTGGCCCTCGTGCTCGAGTGCCCGTTCGAGGAGAGCGCGCAGGGCCTCGGTCGCCAGCGGCTCTAGGCGGAAGAGCGTCGACCGAGACATCAGCGGTGCGTTGACCTCGAAGTAGGGGTTCTCGGTCGTCGCCCCGATCAGGGTGATCAGCCCTTCTTCGACCGACGGCAGGAGCGCGTCCTGCTGGGCCTTGTTGAAGCGATGGACCTCGTCGAGGAAGAGGATCGTCCCCTGTCCGTACTGCGCCAGGCGCTGACGGGCCTGCGCCGTCGCCTCCCGCACGTCCTTCACGCCGGCAGTGACGGCGGACATGGTCACGAACTCCTTGCTCGTGGCCTTGGCGATGAGCATGGCGAGCGTCGTCTTGCCCGTGCCCGGCGGTCCCCACAGGATCACCGACGACAACCGGTCGGCCTCGATGAGGCTGCGCAGTGGCTTGCCGGGCGCCAAGAGCTTCTCCTGGCCGACCACCTCGTCGAGCGTCTCCGGTCGCATGCGGGCAGCGAGCGGCGCCTGTTTCTTGAGCCGATCCTGCAGCGCCGCGCCGAAGAGATCGTCAGTCACGCGTTCACCCTCGCTTCTTGGACGTTTACCGACACCAGGCGCGAGTAAACGTCCACAAAGGTCATGACTTCGGTGGCAGGACCCGGAGGCCGAGCTCGTCGAGCTGCTTCTGGTCGATGGGGGCGGGGGCGCCCGTCAAGGGGTCGGCACCCGACTGGGTCTTGGGGAAGGCGATGACCTCGCGGATGTTGTCCTCGCCTGCGAGGATGGCAACCAGGCGGTCGATGCCGAAGGCGAACCCGGCATGGGGCGGGGCGCCGTAGCGGAAGGCGTCGAGCAGGAACCCGAAGCGGGCCTGGGCCTCCTCCGGGTCGATACCCAACAGGGAGAACACGCGCTGCTGGATGTCGGCCCGGTGGATCCGGACGCTGCCCGACCCCAGCTCCCAGCCGTTGACGACGAGGTCGTAGGCCTGGGAGCGGACCGACAGCGGGTCGCTCTCCATTTTCTCGAGGTCGTCGGGATGGGGCATCGTGAACGGGTGGTGGGCCGGAATGGGCCGGCCGGCGTCGTCGACGCCCTCGAACAGCGGGAAGTCGACGACCCAGATGTAGTTCAGCCCTCCCTCGTACACGGGCGGGCGGCCGAGCTCGAGGCGCAGGCGGCCGAGGACGGTGCGCACCAGCCGCCGCTCGTCGGCCACAGCGAGGATGAGGTCGCCGGGGCGGGCGCCCACCGCCTCTCGCAGCTTCGTCTGCTCATCGTCGCTCAAGAACTTGGTCAGTTGGCCCTCCAATTCGGCGTCGCGGACGCGGAACCAGGCCAGGCCCTTGGCCCCGAACTGCTTGGCCAAGTCGGTGAGGGTGTCGAGGCGGTTGCGGCCGATGTCGCCCTCGCCCTCGACGAGGATGCCTTTGATGCACGGGGCCTGGAAGGCACGGGCCTCGGTGCCGGCGAACACCGGCGTCAGTTCGACGAGCTCCATGCCGAAGCGGGTGTCGGGCTTGTCGCTGCCGAAGCGCTCGGCCGCGTCCTCCCACGTCATCGTCGCCATCGGGAGCGCCGGACGCTCGCCGGTGACGGCCTCGGTCGCCGCCGCCACGCTCTCGGAGACGAACTCGAGTACGTCGTCCTGGTCGACGAACGACGCCTCGGCGTCGAGCTGGGTGAACTCCAACTGCCGGTCGGCGCGCAGGTCCTCGTCACGTGCCAGCCGGGCGATCTGGTAGTAGCGGTCGGTGCCGCCGACCATCAGCAGCTGCTTGAACAGCTGGGGACTCTGCGGAAGGGCGTAGAAGCTGCCCTGCTTCAGGCGGGACGGGACGACGAAGTCGCGGGAGCCCTCCGGCGTCGACACCATGAGCAGCGGGGTCTCGACCTCCACGAAACCCTGGTCCTCGAAGCTGCGCCGGATGGCGCTGTTGACCTTGGCTCGCAGGCGAAGGTTGCGCTGCATCCGCGGCCGGCGCAGGTCGACGTAGCGGTACTTGAGGCGGATGGTCTCGTCGGCGTCGGTGCGGTCGGTGACCGGGAACGGCGGCGGCTCCGCCGTCGACAGCACCTCGACGTCGCAGTCGTGCAGCTCGATCTCGCCGGTGGGGATGTTGGGATTGACCGTTCCCTCGGGCCGGCGTCGCACCGAGCCGGTGATGCGCAGGACGTATTCGGAGCGCAGATCGTGGGCGTGGTCCACGACGCACTGCACGACGCCTGTGTGGTCGCGGAGGTCGACGAACGCCAGGTGCTCGCTGTGCTCGCGCCGGCTCGCCACCCAGCCGCACACCGTGACCCGCCGGTCGACGTCGTCGACGCCGAGCCGGCCGCAGTAGTCGGTTCTCAGTGTCATGGCGTCCCCAGCCGCTTCTTGACGTGGTCGACCAGCTCTTCGAGCTTGACCTCTTCTTCTTCTTCCCCCGTGCCCCGCAGTGGCCGGACCTTGGCGATGCCCCGGTCGAGCTCGTCGGGGCCGACGACGACGGCCACCTGCGCGCCCGAGCGGTCAGCGAGCTTGAACTGCGCCTTCATCGACCGGCCCCCGAACGCCCGGTCCGCCGCCACCCCGGCGTTGCGCAGTTCCTGCACGAGCTTGAGGGCCGCTTCGCCGGTCACGTCGACGACGAAAACGTCGGCCGTCGCTGTGGGCGCCGCGAATACGCCCTCGGCGTCGCACGCCAGCAGGACGCGCTCGATGCCGATGCCGAAGCCGATGCCCGGCGTGGGTGGACCGCCCAGCTGCTCGGCCAGACCGTCGTACCGCCCCCCTCCGCCGATGCCGTTCTGGGCTGACTCGAGGGCGGGCGCCTGGAACTCGAAGGTCGTACGTGTGTAGTAGTCGAGCCCGCGCACGAGCCTGGGCTCGATGTCGTACGCGATGCCGAGCTCGCCCAGGCCGCTCTTCACCCGGTCGAAGTGGGCGGCGCACTCGTCGCAGAGGTGGTCGACCATGCGGGGCGCGCGCTCGGTCACGCCGACGCACGCAGGGCGCTTGCAGTCGAGGACGCGGAGGGGATTGTCGTCGATGCGCGTCTTGTGCTCGTCGCACAACTTGTCGCGGTGCTCCAGCAGGTACGTCTTCAGCGCGTCGAGATAGCCGGGCCGGCAGGTGGCGTCGCCGAGGGAGTTCAGCAGCAGACGCACGCGCGACAGCCCGACGTCGTCGTACAGCCCCCACCCAAGGGCGATGACCTCCACGTCGAGGTCGGGGTCCGCGGACCCCAGCACCTCGACGCCCAGCTGATGGTGCTGGCGGTAGCGGCCCGCCTGCGGGCGCTCGTAGCGAAAGCTCGGCGCCGCGTACCAGGCCTTGAACGGGAGGGTCGGCCGGTGCTGGACCCACGCCCGCACGACCGAGGCGGTGCCCTCGGGCCGCAACGCCAGGTGGCGACCGCCCTTGTCCTCGAAGTCGTACATCTCCTTGCGCACGACGTCGGTGGCCTCGCCGACACGCTCGAACACACCGACATCTTCGAACATCGGACTGACGACGAGCCCGTACCCGGCCCGGCCGACCCGGCCCGCGAACAGCCCGATCAGCCGCTCCCAGCGGGCTGACTCGGGAGGCAGAACGTCGCGCGTGCCGACCGGCGCTTGAAACTCGGGCACAAAAGAAGAGGCTAATTATTAATTAGTTGCGGCCGTTGCCAGAGGTGCCGTTGCCGTGGCCGGGAAGGAGCCGGTAGGCGTCGAAGACCGAGTCGACACGCTTGAGCGTGCCGAGCAGCGACTCGAGGTGGGACGGATCGGCGAGCTCGAAGTCGAAGCGGAGACGGGCGACCCGGTCGGAGCCGGTGTGGCTGCTCGACGCCAGGATGTTCACGTGGTGGTCGGACAGCACAGTGCTGACGTCGCGCAGGAGCTTCGAGCGGTCGAGTGCTTCGATCTCGATGGACGCCACGAACACGCCGGCGCCCTCCCGGTCCCACTCGACCTCGATCAGGCGGTCTGCGTTCGTCGCCACGAGAGACGCGGCATTGGCACAGTCGGCTCGGTGCACCGACACGCCGCGGCCCCGGGTCACGAAGCCGATGATCTCGTCGCCGGGCACGGGCGTGCAGCACCGCGACAGGCGCACCATCACGTCGTCGAGGCCCTCGACGTGCACGCCGACGGTCTGCTTGCGCCGCGAGGGCCGGGGCTGGCGCGCGGTGGCCGGGAGCTGCTCCTCGTGGTCGCCGCCGCGGAGCTCGCGGGCGATGCGCTGGGCGACGGACTTCGCCGACACGTGGCCCTCGCCGATGGCTGCGTGCAGCGCGTCGAGGTCGGCGTAGTTCATGGCCTCGGCGACCTTGGGGATCACCGCCGATGCGGCGACCTTTTGGACAGGGAGGCCTTCACGACGTAGCGCCTTCGTGAGCTCGTCGCGCCCATTCTCGATGGCGTCCTCGCGCCGCTCACGCGAGAACCACTGGCGGATCTTGTTGCGAGCCCTCGGCGTGACGACGATCTTCAGCCAGTCGCGCGACGGCCCGGCACCCGCCACCTTCGAGGTGAAGACCTCGACGGTGTCACCTGACCTCAACGTCGAATCGAGCGACGTCAGGCGTCCGTTGATGCGCGCCCCGATGCACCGGTGCCCGACCTCGGTGTGGATCGAGTAGGCGAAGTCGATGGGCGTGGCCTTGGCGGGCAGCGTGACCACGTCGCCCTTCGGGGTGAAGACGAAGACCTCGTCCTGCTCGAGGTCGATCTTCAACGACTCCATGAACTCCCGCGGGTCTGACGTCTCCTGCTGCCAATCGACGATGCGCTGCAGCCACGCCGTATCGGTGTCGGGAGTGTGCTCCTTGTAGCCCCAGTGCGCGGCCACGCCGAACTCGGACCGCCGATGCATCTCCTTGGTACGGATCTGCACCTCCACGGGCTTGCCCTGCGGGCCCACAACCGTCGTGTGCAACGACTGGTAGAGGTTGAACTTGGGCATGGCGATGTAGTCCTTGAACCGACCCTGCACCGGCTTCCACGTTGCGTGGATCGAGCCGAGCGCCGCGTAGCAGTCCTTCACGCTGTCGACGAGCACGCGGATGCCGACCAGGTCGAAGATGTCGTTGAACTCGCGGCCCTTCACGACCATCTTCTCGTAGATGCTCCAGTAGTGCTTCGGCCGGCCAGTCACCTCGGCCTGGATGCGGAGCTCGGACAGGCGGTCGCGCACCTCCTCGAGGACCTGGGCCAGATAGACGTCGCGCTCGGGCGACCGCGTGGACACCATCTGCTCGATCTCGGCGTACCGCTTGGGGTAGAGCGTGGCGAAGGCGAGGTCCTCGAGCTGCCACTTCATCTCGGCGATTCCGAGGCGGTGGGCGAGAGGGGCGTAGACGTCGAGCGTCTCCTGGGCGATGCGCTGCTGTTTGTCGGGTCGAAGGGCGGCGATCGTGCGCATGTTGTGCAAGCGGTCGGCCAGCTTGATCAGGAGCACCCTGATGTCCTTGGCCATGGCCACGAGCATCTTGCGCATGGTGGCCGCCTGCTGGGCCTCCTTCGAGTCGAAGCTGACCCGGTCGAGCTTGGTGACCCCGTCGACGATGGCGGCCACGTCGTGGCCGAACTCCGCCGCCACTTCTTCGACGGTGACGCCGGTGTCCTCGACGGCGTCATGGAGCAGGGCGGCGGCCAGGGTGACGTCGTCGAGGCCGAGGTTGGCGAGGATCTTGGCGACGGCCAGCGGGTGCTCGATGTAGGCGTCGCCCGAGCGGCGGACCTGCCCCTCGTGGGCGGCCCGCGCCACCTCGTAGGCCCGGGTGATGAGCGTGGTCTCGGCCCGGGGCTGGTTGCCCTTGTAGATGGCGAGCAGCGGCGCCAGCTCGTCGGGCGCCTCGGGCCCCGTGCGCCAGGCCGCCACCGGCCGCCCCGGGAGCCTCCACCGCAGAACCTTGTCCACCGTCGCCATCTAACGCACCTGCTCGCTCATTCGTACACCAGCAACGAGACCAGGTCGTGGCCTTCCACTTTCTCCCGACCGTGGAGGAAGGCCAGCTCGATCACGAACCCGAGCCCGAGCACGTTGCCCTGAAGACGCTCGGCCAGACGCACCGCCGCCGCCGCCGTCCCGCCCGTGGCGAGCACGTCGTCGACGATCAACACGTTCTCACCTGGGCGCACGGCGTCGCGATGGATCTCGAGCAGGTCGCTGCCGTACTCGAGCGCGTACTCCTCCCGCTCGATGTCCCACGGCAGCTTGCCGGCCTTGCGCACGGGGACGAATCCGGCGCCGAACCGATAGGCGACAGGAGCGGCGACGATGAAGCCCCGCGCCTCCACGCCGAGGACCTTGTGCACCTCGCTGCCGGCGAAGTGGTCGGCGATGGCATCGACGGCGAACCGAAAGGCGTCGACGTCGGCCAAGAGCGGCGTGATGTCCTTGAAGACGACGCCCGGCCGAGGAAAATCAGGTATGTCCCTGATGTGATCCTTCAGCCAACTGGCGTCGTGGGCCATCACACAACGCTAGTGCCATACGAGGGCCTCATCGCTGCCGCTCGACGCCTGCGGAGGCCCTTCAACGCCTCCGCTTTTTGCGGGGCCGCGGCCTTGCGCCGCCGGGGCGCCCGTGGGGCCGGCTGGCGGGCACCGTGCGGGGACGACCGGGGACGAGCGGCGGTCCGC
>CADDZP010000106.1 GCA_902812475.1 Actinomycetota bacterium
CTACCAGTTCAGCGCCTCGGCGTGGGCCTCGACCGGCGGCGCCGGCGACCCGGCGGCCGCCTCCCTCGAGGAGCAGACGGCCCGGGCCCAGTACCTGGCGGCCCACTCCGACCCGTACCACCAGTGGCCGGTCTGCTGGCCGAGAGCAGTGCGTGCCTGAGTAGCTTGCGGCCGTGTCCGTGTCCCGTGTGGAGGTCAAGCGCCGCATGGGGCCGGAGGACATCCACAGCGTGACCGCTCTGCTGGACGCGGCCGCGTCCGACGCCGACGGCCCTCTCGGTGAACAGCAGCGGCTCGCCCTGGCCCACGGTGGCGGTGAGGGGTTCGCCGGCGTGCTCGCTCGTGAGCCGGGCGACGACCGCCCGGTGGCGTACGCCCAGGTGCTCCGAGGCAAGGGCTCCTGGACCGTCGAGTTCGTCGTCGACCCGCGGCAGGCCGACCGGATCACCGCCGTGGGCACCGAGGTGGTCGGCGCCGCCCTCGACGTCGTGGCGAGTGAAGGCGGCGGGCGTGTGCGCATGTGGGTGCACAGGGCGACCGCAGAAGACGACGCCGTGGCGTCGGCGGTCGGGCTGCGCGCCGAACGCGAGCTGTACCAGATGCGGCGCCCGCTGCCCGTCGACGACGCCCACCGCTTCGGCGCCGCGCCGCTCGCGGTGCGCGCCTTCCGCGTCGGCGAGGACGAGGCGGCGTGGCTCGGCGTCAACAACCGCGCCTTCCATGGGCACCCCGAGCAGGGGAACTGGGACCTCGAGATGCTCCTCGAGCGCGAGAAGCAGTCCTGGTTCGATCCCGACGGCTTCCTTCTCTATGAGGACGAGGGTCGCCTCGCGGGGTTCTGCTGGACCAAGATCCATCGTGGCGGCGACCCGTCACTCGGAGAGATCTACGTCATCGGTGCCGACCCCGACTACGAAGGTCACGGTCTCGGAAAGCGCCTCGTGTTGGCCGGCCTCGATTGGCTGGCGGGCAAGGGCTTGAAGGTCGGAATGCTGTACGTCGACGCCGCCAACCCCGCCGCCGTCCACCTCTACGAGAAGCTCGGCTTCACCGTCGACCACGTCGACCGCGCCTATGTCGGCGACGTCCCGGCCGCTTCCTAGCCCGTCGAGACGCCGACCGCGGAGCCGATCCCCCATGTGACGGCAGCGGCCACCGCCGACACCGCGAGCTGGCGAAAGGCCGAGCGGAGCATCGAACGGCCCGTGAACCGGGCCAGCGCCGCACCGACGGCGAAGGCGGCCACGCCACCCAGCAGGATTGAGGCCGCGACGTAGCCGTGACCGCCCCCGAAGAACCATGGCAGCAGAGGCACGAGCGCGCCGATGGCGAAGCTGACGAACGACGAGGCGGCGGCCCCGATCGGTGATCCCAGGGCGTTGGGGTCGATGCCCAGCTCCTCGCGAGCGTGCGTCTCGAGGGCCAGATCGGGATCCCGCATCATCTCCCGGGACAGCTTGTCGGCCGTCTGCGGGTCGACACCGCGGGATCGGTAGATGTGGGCCAGCTCGCGTCGCTCGGCTTCTGGCACTCGGCGCAGCTCACGCCGCTCGAGGTCGAGCTCCCGCTCGAGCAGCTCCGCCTGTGCCGTCATCGAGATGTACTCGCCTATGGCCATCGACACGGCGCCGGCGATGAGGCCCGCCAGCCCGGCCAGACGAACAGGCCCCTGGGCGTAGTGCGAACCGGCGGCCACACCCAGCACGAGCGACACGTTCGACACGAGGCCGTCGCTGACGCCGAACACGGCGGCGCGTGCCGTTCCACCGCGGATGTCGCGGTGGTGGTGCTCCATCGTCGGGCGTTCGGGCGTGCGGTGACGGGTTCGACGCGCCATTTTCTCGACGCTACCCGTCGCCGTTCCGTACCAGGACGGTCATGTGCTCGTGGGCGCGGATGGCACGGTGGAGGTGTTCGCCCGGGCGCACGACGGCGCCCGGCCACACCACGCATTCGTCGACGTCGCCGTCGACGAATGCTCCGGGCCCAATCACCGAACGACCGTCCGACGCGGCCAGGTTGGCCGCCAGGTAGCCCGCGGGCGTGCCGCAGTCGAAGAAGCGACCGGCGTGGCGGACCACGTCGAGCCTGCCCGCGTCATGGGCCGGGCGCCACGACACCTCATAGAGGCCGGTCGGCCGCGTGGCGTCGAGTGCCTCGACCTCCGACCACGGCACGAGGGAGGCCACGATCCGGGCGCGGGGTCCGAACTCCTCGCTGGCGATGAGCACCCGCACGCGTTCGCCGTCCCAGCCTCCGACAAAGACGGCGAGGTCGGCGTCGTGCCACGCGTCGGCGTTGATCGTCAGGGTGGGGCGGCCGTCGATCCAGTGCCGCAGGTTGCCGACTCCACCCGCTGTCCCTAGGGCCTCCGGCTCCTCGATGGAGAGGTGGACCCGTCCCGCCAGGTGCGCCTCCATCGCTGCCCGTCCATGGTGGACGTTCACGGCGACGGCACCGGTTGCGGCACGCGCCCATCCGACGGCGAGGTCGACAAGTGGGACGTTGCCGACCGGGCACAGGGCCTTGGGCCGCAGCCACGTGAGCGGTCGCAGGCGGGTGCCCGCGCCGGCGGCAAGCACGACTGCGGCAAGGCCGCCCACTTGCGGCACACTAGAGGGATGGAACAGCGCCGGTGGGTGAACCAGACGCAGCCGCAGACACTCCAGATCGCAGTCCTGCTGCTCTATTTCAACGGCATCATCACGTTGGTCTTCGGCGGGCTCTTCGTGCCGTTCTTCGCGCTGATCGCGATCGGCAGCATCGTCGCCGGCTACGGCATCGCCAACGAGCGCAAGTGGGGCTACATCCTCGGCGTCGGCATGGCCCTGCTGCCGTTCGCGCTCATCCTGGCCGCCCGCGGCAACCCCTTCGGCGGTGGCATCCTCAACCTCATCTTCGAGGTCGCCCTCGTCGCCCTCCTGCTCCACCCCCAGAGCAGGGACTACCAGCGCATCTGGTTCAAGTAGCCCCGCGCCTGGGCTGATGCGCAGGGCGTGCAGAGGGCTCCCTTTGCGGCGTCGGACACCGTGCCGATGGGCCAGCCAGGAAGAGCACGCAGCCAGTGGCTCACCGGTCAGGGTGGGCTGGCCCGTGCCATGCACATTGACGCGTTCGGGCTATGGACCGCGCTGCGTCACTCCCCAAATACTGGCCGTAGTCCGCTGTTGGGGGGAGACCTGGGATGCATCTACGGCGCCGTGCGGCTGCGGGAGTTGTCGCTTCGCTGATTGCCGTCGCCGGCCTTGCCCTGCCGGCGGCGCGCGCAGCTGAGTCGTCGAATGCATTCGCAGTCGTCGACGCCCGCGTGCTCGCCGTGCACACCGGCGACGTCAACGTCGTCGTCCAGAAGCTGAACGCCGCCGATAGGGGGCCGGAAACGGCGATCGAGGACCTCGGCGGCACTGTGACGCGGGACCTGCCGATCGTCGATGGCTTCGCTGCCACCGTGCCCGCCACCGCCACGGGGCAGCTCGCCGGCATTCCGGGCGTGCGCGCCGTGACACTCGACGAGAAGCTCCACCCGCAGGGCTTGCTGGGCGGGTCGACGACCACCGTGCAGCCCAAGTCGGCCTTCATCAAGGAGATCCGCGCCGACAACATGTGGGCGAGCGGGGCGACCGGCCAAGGCGTCACCGTGGCCCTGCTCGACACCGGCATAGCCAACGTGCAGGACGTCGCTGGGCGCGTCGTGCCCGTGCGCGATGACCTCAACCTCCTCAGTCCTCCGTCGCCGTGCGAGAACCTGACCGGCGAGCCAACGTGCGACGACAACTACGGACACGGCACGTTCATCGCCGGGCTCATCGCCGGCAACGGCGCGGCGTCCAACGGGGCGTGGAAGGGCGTCGCTCCGAACGCCAACCTCGTGTCCGTGAAGGTCGCCGGTGCGGACGGCTCCGCCGACGTCAGCACGGTTCTCGCCGGCATCCAGTGGGTGGTTTCCTTCAAGGACCGGTATGGCATCAAGGTCCTCAACCTCTCGCTGGGCACCGACTCCACGCAGAGCTACCGCGTCGACCCGCTCAACTTCGCCGTCGAGAAGGCGTGGGACTCGGGTATCACCGTGGTCGTCGCCGCCAGCAACCGCGGGCCCGACCCCGCCACCATCTCCAAGCCGGGCGACGACCCGTTGGTCGTTACCGTTGGCGCCGTCGACGACATGGGCACGCCTGGCCTCGGCGACGACGAGCTCCCCGACTTCTCGAGTCGCGGCCCGACCGCAGCCGACGGCCTGGCCAAGCCTGATGTGGTCGCGCCGGGCGGACATGTGGTGTCGCTACGGGCACCGGGCAGCGCCGTCGACGTCCAATATCCGACCTACGTCGACGGTGCCTACCGCCGAGGCAGCGGCACATCCATGTCGACGGGCATCGTCTCGGGATCGGTCGCGTTGCTCGCGCAAGCCAACCCGACCTGGACACCGGACCGCATCAAGTACGCGCTGACCTCCACGGCCCGCAGCGCCGCCTCCGACGACCCCATGGCTGTCGGCGCCGGGCTCGTCGACGTCTACGGCGCCAGGTCGGCACCGGCCGGTACCGCCAACCAGAACGTCGCCCGCTCCAACGGACTCGGCAGCCTCGACCTGAGCCGCGGCAGCGTCCAGCTGGCGCTCAACGACCCGGCGCAAACTGTCGTCAGCGGCCAGATGACAGCCCAGCTGCTCCTGTGGAACCCGATCGTCTACACGACCACGATCTGGTCACCGCTGACCTGGGACGTCACGGACTTCGCCGGTTCCCGTTGGTACGGGTCCCGCTGGTACGACCAAGCCGACGAACTCGCCGGATCGCGGTGGTACGGATCACGCTGGTACGGCCAACTGGACGGGTCCCGTTGGTACGGGTCTCGGTGGTACGGATCCCGCTGGTATGGCGGTTGGGATTGAGCGCGGCATCGGGCGCATGACCGCGCGACAAGACCGCTCCGTGACAGCGCAGCAAGACCGCCCGACCTCGGTGATCCTGCTCATCGCGGCGCTCGTCTGCGTTGCGGTCGGCGCGACCGTCGTCGATGCGATGCTTTTTGGGTTGCGAGGCGGCGGCATCGCGTCGCTCCCCGTCTTGGGCGTGGTGCTGTGCGCGGCGGCACTGTTCCAAATTCGCTTTCGGTACCGCGATGAAACCGAGGCGCTCGATCTCTTCGAGGCAGCACTCATCCCCGTCGTGTTCGCATACAGCGGCTTGGTCGTTGTCTCGCTGGTGGTCCTCGCGAATGTCTTCGAAGGAACCCTGCGTCGCAACGCCCCTCTGAAGGGCGCCTTCAACGTTGCCCAGTGGGCCGCGGCTGCCGGCGTGGGGAGCCTGGTGTATTCGGCGCTTCGCACAGGCGGGGCGCTGGACGGACACAACATCGCGGCACTAGCCGGGGCCATGATCGTCGTGCTCGTCGTCAACCATGTCGCCTTTACGGCCGTCGTCGCAATCGCCCACACCGATTCGCTCGAATCCGCTGTGGCGGGGCTCCGAGCCGTCATCGTGCCGGGTTGGCTGATCGGTGGCGGCCTGAACTTGGCATTCGGATTTCTGTTCGTCGCCGCGTACACGTCCAGTCCGGCGTTCACTGCGCTGTTCATCGTCCCACTGGGCACCCTCCACTGGGCGAGCGCGGCGTTCGCTGCCGCCCGGGCCGACGAGGTTCGCCTCGAAGGGCTCCACCGGGCCAGTGCGCTGCTGGGCGGCCGTGTCGATCCCCTGGACGCCATGGATGAGTTCCTCGAAGAGGTTCGCTGCTGCTTCGAGGCAGAGGCAGCCGAGCTCGTGCTCCGGAGCGGCGACACTTACACCGCGCGATGTGTGCCAACGGAGAGCACGCCGCTCCCTGGCACTCTCGTGACGAGCCTGCTCTCGCTCTCCGAGCCCGCCCGGCTGGAAGCCCAGTCACGGGCGACCGAAGGCTGGCGGGACTGTCTGGCTGCGCCGCTCATCGACGGCGGCGAGCACGTCGGGGTGCTGTGCACGTACAACCGCACCGGGCTCGAGGGGTTCGAGGACGGTGAGTTGGCGGTGCTTTCGGCCTTGGCCGCCGACGTGGTCGCCGCCCTGCAGCGGGGCGCCCTCGTGGAGCGGGTCGTCGACGAGCGCCGCAAGCTGCGGGACATCGTCGGACGGGCATCCGACGGCATCTTCTCGGTTGCCGCCGACGGCGCCGTCACCAGCTGGAACGCAGCGATGGAGGAGATCACTCGTCAGTCGGCGGACGACATCGTCGGCCGGGTGAGCCTTGGGCTCCTCCGTCCCCGCGACACCGACGGGCGTGACGTCCTGTTCGAGCATTGGGCAAGGTCGGACACATCGCTTCCGGCCGAGCTGCAGATCCTCACCAAGGCGGGTGAGCTGCGGTGGCTTTCTTGCAGCTACAGCAGGCCCGAAGCCCCGGAGGCGGCGCTCATCGTCATCGCTCGAGATGTCACCAAGGTGCGGGACGTGGAACGGCTGCGCGAAGACTTCGTGGCGACCGTGTCCCACGAGCTGCGCACGCCGCTGTCACCCATCAAGGGGTGGGCGAGCACGCTCCTCGAGTTCGGCGACCGGCTCGACCCCGAGGAGCGGCGGGCGGGCATGCTGAGCATCCTGCGCCAGGCGCAGCGTCTCGAGCGTCTCGTCGTCAACCTCCTTGAGGTGTCCAAGATCGAGCACGGGCTGCACGAGGTGAGCGACTCCGATGTCGCCGTCAGCGCTGTAGTACGCCGGATCATCAGCGACTTCGAGGCGGAGTCACCAGAGCGTCCGTTCGTCGTCCAAGGCGACGACACCTGTCTGGCCCGGGCCAGGGAGTTGTGGCTCGAGCAAGTGCTGACCAATCTCGTGTCCAACGCGGTCAAGTACTCACCGGACACCGAGCCCGTGGAGGTTCGCGTGTGGACGAGGGGCGATCGCGTCAACGTGGTCGTCTCCGACCGGGGGTGCGGCATTCCCGCTCACGAGCTCGATCGCATCTTCGAACGCTTCCACCGCGTGCGCGAATCGACGACGCAGACGGGCACCGGCCTCGGCCTGTTCATCGCTCGCCAGCTCGCCGAGCAGATGGACGGCACGATCACCGTCGACAGCAGCCCTGGGGAAGGCTCGCGCTTCGTGGTGTCACTGCCGGCGGCAGCGAGGATCGTGGACGTCCGGTCTGTGTCACCGGCGCTTCGGGCCGACGCCGGCTGACTCAGTAGCTTCCGCTCAGCGAGCGACACGACGAGGAGCGAAGCCCATGACGAAGACGATCGAGGTGAAGGATCTTCGTGCTCACGCCGGTGAGCACTTGGGCCAGAGCGACTGGCGGGAGATCACCCAGGAGCGGGTGAACGTCTTTGCCGACGCCACGGACGATCACCAGTGGATCCACGTCGATCCCGAGCGGGCGAAGTCGGGGCCGTTCGGCGGGACGATCGCCCACGGTTACCTGACCATGTCCCTCGTCCCGTCGCTGCTGCAGGAGATCTGGAAGGTCGACGGGATGCGGATGGGTCTGAACTACGGCATCAACAAGGTCCGGTTCCCTTCCCCTGTGCCCGTCGGAGCGAAGATCCGGGCCGATGCCACGCTCGCCAATGTGGACGAAGTAGGCGGAGACGGCTTCCAGACGACGATCAACGTGACCGTCGAGATCGAGGGCAACGACAAGCCCGCCTGTGTCGCCGAGGTCGTCTACCGCTACTACGCCTGAGCAGCAGTCGTGGCGGCGGCGACGATGTCGTCCATCGTCGCTGCGTCGCGCATCGTTGCCGACCCGCCGTAGTCGGCGAGTCGCTCAGCCCGCTCCCCGAACGGAGTCGGCGACGCCGGCGTCTCGACAGCAAGCACCGGGACCACGATCGAACGTCGCAAGTGACCGATGAAGCCCCGCTCCCACACCGACGGGAAGCCATGGGCCAGCCGCGGGTCGGGCGACGCCGTTGGCGGAGCCAGCGCCTCCGGGTCGTCGAAGACGCCGCGGAGCCATCGGTTGCGGTCGGCCAGGAGCTCGTCGACGTTGCACCAGGCCGGCCCCAATCCGTCGACGATGACGAGGCGGGCGGCCCGGCCGGCGGCCGCCAGTATCTCGGCGTCGAACGCACTGCATGAGTGGCCGAGCACCACGACCTCTCCGTCGACGATGCCCTCCTGCTCGGCCGCCCGCCAGGCGGCGATGGCGCCGTCGCCGGGCGCGTAGTGGCCGCCCGTGGGCGGTGGCGTCTCTCCGTGGCCGGGCAGGTCCGGAGCGGTGGCCGGGCCGGGCCAGGCGTCGAGGAGCGGCGTCCAACGCCTGCCCGCCTGGTCGTCGCCGGCAGCGTGGATGACGAGGAGGGCGGCCGTCACGCGTCCGCCATGAAGTCGCCCACCAGCCTGATCACCTCGTCGGGCTGCTCGACGTGGACGTAGTGGCCGGCGCCGGACACGGCACGGTGGTGGGCGTCGGGCAGGGCCTCGAGCCGGCGGTCACGGTCCTCAGGCGACAGGAAGCTCCACTGGTCAGGCTCGGTGCCCGTCAGCGCGAGCACCGGTCGGTGCAGATTTCGGTACTGGGCGATCAGCATCTCGTCGCTGAACGGCTCGGGCGAGCCGAGCCGGAAGCGGGGGTCGGCCTTCCAGGTGAACCCGCCGTTCTGGCCGCGCTTGGTGCCGTGGGTCGCCATGTGCAGGCACCACTCGTAGGGCAGGCGGGTGTTGATGTCCTTGCGCTTCTGTGCCATCGCCTCGATCGACGGGTACTCGCGCGGTGGCTCACGATGAATGCGGTCGGCGTCACGCAACCACTGAGCGGCGACGGCGGCGTGGTCCTGCACCTGCATCATCTCGGGCGGGGGCCCCAGCCCGTCGATGTTGACGACGCGGTCGACGAGGTCGGGGAACGCCGATCCCATCGACAGCACGAGTCCGCCACCAAAGCTGTGGCCGACAAGGGTCACGGGGCGACCGAGGCGCCGGCAGATCTGGGCCAGGTCGAGGAGGAACATGGGCCAGTTCGGGCCCGCCTCGGGCAAGCGCCCGCTGTCGCCGTGGCCTCGCACGTCGAGGGCGACGACGTAGCGGTTCAACTCGTGGGCGATACGGGGCGCCAGCCCGTCCCACATGCGGCCGTGGTCCCAGCCGCCGTGGACCAGCAGGGTGGGACGGTCCGCCGGGTCGCCCCATTCCCACAGCCGGATGGTGGTGCGGCCGAGGTCGGCGAACGTCGCCCGCTCGGGCTCCGGAAGGTCGAGCACGCTCGCTAGAGCGTGAGGTCGCCGAGCGCCGGCTGCAGCGAGCCGTGCTCCTGCCACGCAGCGATGACGTTCCTGGCGATCGTCTGCTGGTGGATCTCGTCGGCGCCGTCGGCGAAGCGCGCCCAGCGGGCCTGTTTCAACATGTCGGCGAGCGGCGTGTCGGTGGAGTAGCCGAGGGCGCCATGCACCTGGATGGCACGGTCGATGATCTTCCAGAGGCTCTGGGCGACGTGGTGCTTGGCGAAGGACACCTCTTGCTTGAAGGGCATGCCGCTCTCGATCTTGTAGGCGGCGTGCAGCACCATCAGCTTCGAGCTGTACAGCTCCATGGCCGAGTCGGCCATCATCCACTGGATCGCCTGCTTGTCGGCCAGAAGAGAACCGTGCGAGAAGCGGTTGAGGGCGCGGTCGACGAGCATCTCCAGCGCGATCTCGGCCTGCCCGATCCAGCGCATGCAGTGAGCCAAGCGGGCGGGACCGAGGCGGACCTGACCGAGCTTGTGGCCGCCGCCCCGCTCACCGAGCATGCGGTCGGCCGGCACGCGGACGTCGGTGAGGCGGATCTCGCAGTGGTTGTGGCCGCCGGACATGGTCTCGACGTCGCGCACGACCTCCCACCCCGGGGTGTTCGTGTCGACGATGAAGGCGGAGTTGCGGGCCTGCGGCGGCTCGGCGTCGGGGTCGGTCTTGGCGATGACGATGGCGAAGGCCGCGCCACGGGCTCCGGAGATGAACCACTTGTGGCCGTTGATGACCCACTCCCTCGTGCTCTCGTCTTGCTCGGCGTGGGTGCGGATCAACGTGGGATCCGAGCCCGCCACCTCTGGTTCGGTCATGGCGAAGCAGCTGCGCTTGACGCCCTCGCACAGCGGCCGCAGGTACTTCTCCTTCTGCTCGTCGGTGCCGAAGTGCAGCAGCGTGTGCATGTTGCCTTCGTCCGGCGCCTGGCAGTTGAGAACGAAGGGACCCATGCGGGCGCGCGCCGCCTCGGCGGACACGCTCGCCATGCCC
>CADDZP010000107.1 GCA_902812475.1 Actinomycetota bacterium
GTCGTCGACGTCATCGGCGCCGAGTGGGCGCTGGAACATGCGCCTGCGCTCGTCGGCGCCGATGACGTCGACGACGGCTTCGATGCCCGCCACCCCGTGCTGGCCGAACTGCGACGCCGACTGCAGGGCCTGCGCATCGGGCGGTCGCACGCAGTCGTCGAGGCGCTCGTGCCCACGGTCCTCGAGCAGAAGGTGCAGGGCGTGCAGGCCCGCCGCTCCTACGCCCGCCTCGTACGCCTCCTGGGAGAGCGGGCGCCCGGTCCCGCTCCGCTGCTCCTGCCTCCCGCTCCCGAGCGCATCGCCGCTCTGCCCTACTACGCCTTCCACCGCCTCAACGTCGAACGCAAGCGGGCCGACACCGTGCGTCTGGTGGCTCGCCACGCCCGCCGCCTCGAGGAGACGGCCGACATGTCGCCGGACAACGCAACCCGCCGGCTGCGCGCGCTGCCCGGCGTGGGGGCATGGACGGCGGCTGAGGTGTCGTTGGTCGCGCTGGGCGACGCCGACGCCGTCACCATCGGCGACTACCACGTGCCGCACCACGTGGCCTGGGCCCTGGCCGGCGAGCCCCGGGCCGACGACGCCCGCATGCTCGAACTGCTCGAGCCCTACCGCGGCCACCGAGGCCGGGTCGTGCGCCTCATCGTCGCCGGCCACCCCGGCCCGCCGCGGTACGGCCCCCGACTCCCGCTGCAGTCGATCGCCTCTTACTGAGCCAGCAGGGCGCGGACGGCGTCGATGGTGTCGGCCTCACGCGGCGACTTGTCTTCGCGGTAGCGCTTGACTCGCGCGAAGCGGAGGGCCACGCCGCCGGGATAACGGGGCGACCGCTGGGCGCCGTCGAGCGCGATCTCGACGACGAGCTCGGGGCGGACGAAGACGGTGATCGCCTTTCGGTGGGTCTCGCGGGCCAGCAGCTGGTCGGTCTGCCAGGTGAGCAGAGCGTCGGTCAGCCCCTTGAACGTCTTGCCGACCATGACGAACTCGCCGGTCTCGCGATCACGGGCGCCGAGGTGGAGGTTCGACAGCCAGCCCCGGCGCCGGCCGTGGCCCCACTCGGCGCCCAGGACGACGAGGTCGAGGGTCTTCACGGGCTTGACCTTCCGCCACGCGCTGCCGCGCCGACCCGCCTCGTACGTGCTCCCGAGGGCCTTGACCATCACGCCTTCGTGGCCGAGGGCAACGGCGTCGTCGGCGAAACGCTGCGCCTCGTCGGCGTCGCCGGTGAGGACGGCCGGGATGCGGTGGGCGTCGGGCACGAGACGGCTGAGCGTCTGTGCGCGCTGCGCGAGCGGCTCATCGATGAGGTCGTCGCCGTCGGCGTGGAGGACGTCGAAGAAGCGCACGTGAAGCCGGCCGTCGTCATCGGCGTCGTGCTCGTGGCGCGAGAACCGGCTCATCGTCTCCTGGAACGGGCCCGCAGCGTCTTCGGAGACGGCGGCGCCGTACACCTCGCCGTCCAGGATCACGCTGTCGACCGGCAGCAGGCGGACGACGTCGACGACGGTCGCCAGACGGTCAGTCACGTCGTTGAGGTTGCGCGTGAACAGGCGGACCTCTTCTGCCTTTCTGTGTGCCTGGATCCGGGCGCCATCGAGCTTCCATTCGACCGAGCTGGGGCCGTTGGCCTCGAGGGCATCTGGGACCGACGCCGACGTGGCCGCCAGCATCGGCAGCACCGGCCGCAGCACCTCGAGGCCGATGGCAGCGAGTGCAGCCGGCCCCTCGCCGAGGGCGTCGGCCGCCACCCGGCACAGGTCGCCGGCCAGCATGGCGGCGCGGCGGACCACGCCGATGGGAACCCCGGTGGCCTTGGCGATGGCGTCGGTCATGACCCCTTCGAGAGCACCCTGGCGGAGATCGCCGATGAGCAGCCGGCGCAGGAAGTCGGCCTCCTCGGCGGTGGCCCGACCGAAGAGGCCGTCGATGATGTGCCGGCGGGCCGCTGTGCTTCCCTCGCCCGTTGTCCGTTGGAGCTCTTCGACAGCGGCGTCGACGTCGCGCACGGCGAGGGTGGGCTCGGACGCCGGCACCATGTCCGTCGTCGCGCCGAGGAGCGCCCATCCCACGCCGATCCGGCCCTGGCGGGGCGCACCCACGAGAAACCCGACGACGACGGCGACCTCGTCGACAGGCACACGGCGGAGCAACTCGGCCAGCGACTGCACCTTGGCCGAGCGGGCGGTGGTGGCCGCGACAGCCGCCGATGTGGCGACCACATCCGCCAGAGGCAGGCCTACGCCGTTGCCGTCACGCACTCGTTGACGAGCTCGCCCAGGCCTTCGATGCTGGTGCGCACCACATGTCCGGGCCGGAGGAACCTCGGCGGTTGCATCCCTGCGCCGACGCCATCCGGCGTCCCCGTCGAGAACACGTCGCCGGGCTCGAGGGCGAGGATCGTGCTGACGTACTGGACGATGTCGACCGGCTTGAACAACAGGTCTGACGTGCGCGCCTCCTGCATGGTCTCACCGTCGACCTCGCAACGCAGCGCCAGATCCTGAGCGCCGTCCACCTCGTCGGGCGTGACGATCGCTGGGCCGAGAGGCGTGCTCGCCTCCCAGGTCTTTCCCTGCAGCCACTCGCTCGTGCGCCACTGCCAGTCGCGCATGGAGACGTCGTTGCAGATGGTGTAGCCGCCGACGGCGGCGGCCGCCTCGTCGGCGGTGGCGTGGCGCACGGAGCGGCCGATGACGAACGCCAGCTCCCCTTCCCAGTCGACGGCGCTGGACGCCTCGGGGATCGGGATGGGGTCGCGCGCGCCGCACAGGGCTGACGCGAACTTGGCGAACAGCGTCGGGTGCTTTGGCAGCTCGGCCCCCATCTCCTCGATGTGGCTGCGGTAGTTGAGGCCCAGGCAGATGACCTTCGACGGACGGGGCACGACCGGTGCCAGGTCGGCGTCGGCGAAGGCGACGCTCTCGCTCGTCTCGGATGCACCACGCAGGGCTGCTACAGCGTCGGGCGCGTCGAGCAGGACGACGGTGTCGTCGTCGAGGCGGCCGGCGCGGGTGCCGTCGGCGGTTCTGATCGTCACGAGGCGCACCGTCGGTCAGCCTGACACAGCACGTACGCACCGGAGCGATGGGGTGGGCTCAGCGTTCACGTGGGCCGGGCAGGGATCGAACCTGCGCGCTACGGATTATGAGTCCGCTGCTCTACCACTGAGCTACCGGCCCCAACTTCGGCAGCGCGCCTGTCTAATAGTTGACGGCCGCGTTCTGGTCGGCCGACGTCGGATTCGGCGTGCTGCTGCGGGCCTTCGGTGCACCGGCGTTCAGGATCACGACCGGCGTCCCCGTCGGAACCTGGTTGAACAGGTCGAGCTCGTCGCCGCCGCGCATGCGGATGCAGCCGTGGGAGGCGTTGGTGCCGATCGACCCCACGTCGGGCGTCTCGTGGATGAGGATGCCCGATGCGCTCAGGGCCAGGGCGTGGGTGCCAAGCGGGTTGGTGGGACCTGGGCCGATCGTCTCGGGCATGTTGGCCGACCAGCTGCTGTGGGGGTTGCGCCACGTGGGGTTGGTCTGCTTGTTGACGACCTTGAACTGGCCCGTCGGCGTCGGGAACTCGGGCCGACCTGTCGCCACATCGTAGGTGCGGGCGAGCGACCCGTTCTTGTAGAGGTACAGCTTGTTCTCGCCCGTGCGCACGAGGATGACGGTGGCGAAGGCGTCAGAGGTGACCGCCGCCTTCGGGTGCACGACCGGCAGCTGTATCTGCTTGTCGCCCCGTTGGACACCTTCGGTGAGAAGAGTCTTGGCTCGGTCGGTGTCGAGGGCTCGGCCTTCCCGGTCGGCGATGACCCTGACAAAGCCCGTCGAGGTGTCCAGGCGGGCGTTCTGGGGAGAGACCGCCACCGCCTTCTTGGCCTGGTCGAGCAGCGGCGTCGACAGCCCGGCCTGCCAGTCGGGCTTGAGGGCGATCGTGCGGGGCCGCTCACCGCGGAATCGACGCCAGGCCCGCTCGTAGACGTTGCCGTCGTGGTTGGGGGCCATGGCCTTGCGCACGGCCGACGCCACGTCGATGTGCAGGCCCATGTCCCACGCCGTCGTGTCGGCCGAGAAGCCTTCGGCCTCGACGTGGATGGGCTGGTGGAGCGGCGCCTCGAGCTGGGCGCGCACCTTGTCGACGGCTGCCTGGAAGCGGAGCCCGCCGACGTTGACGCCTCCGATCACGGTGTTGTGGGGAAGGACGTCGATGGTGCGATTGTCGTAGTTGATGGCCCACGCGCTGGCCGCCCCGAACAACATTGCCAACACCAGCACCACTGCTGCCACGACGCGCGGGCCGCGACCGAACCGCGGGCGCGAGATCAACCGGGTCCGGAGAAACGCGAACGCGCCGGCTCCCGCCGCTTGCCTGGTGGCCATAGAACGCAACAGGTTAGCCAACGTTTTCCACAGCCCGTCCAGCGGGACGGTGCTCGCAGGAGTGCTCCGGGGGCGAGACTCGAACTCGCAACCTGCGGATTAACAGTCCGTCGCTCTGCCGATTGAGCTACCCCGGAATGGCGGCTCGACGCTAGCAAGGGTTGGTTGAGGGCCATCGCGTCGGAATGTGACTTGACCACGCGGGTAAACAGAGGCCATGCGCATGAGGATCGCCTTTGGGGCGGGGTTCGGACTCGGCTATTACCTGGGGGCCATGGCGGGACGGGAGCGCTACGAGCAGATCAACGGCCTGGCCCGCAAGGTGAAGAGCTCGGACGCCTTCCGGACAGCCGAGGAGAAGGCCAAGGCCGCCGTCGACCTCGGCGTCGAACGGGCCAAGGACGCCGTCGAGAACAGGACCGGCAACGGCCACTCTTCGGCGAGCAGCACCCAGCCCCACGACCCTCGCCCCTGACGAACGGCGAGCGGTGCGAGCCTCGTTCGTCAGAACGGCGATGAGCGCCCGCGCAGCCGGCACGACGGGCGCCCGCCGAAGGCGGGCCGTTACTCCTCGTCGAGGTAGTCGCGCAGGCGGAGGCTGCGGATGGGGTGGCGCAGCTTGGCCAACGTCTTGGACTCGATCTGGCGGATGCGCTCACGGGTGACGCCGAACTCCTTGCCCACCTCTTCCAGCGTCCGCGCCTGACCGTCCTCGAGGCCGAAGCGCAGCCGCACGATCTTGCGCTCCCGGTCGGTGAGCTCCTCGAGGGCCTCGCCGACGGCCTCGTTCAGCAGGGCCCGGGCCGCGGCATCGGCCGGCGCCACCGCCTGCTGGTCCTCGATGAAGTCGCCGAGGTGGCTCTCGTCCTCCTCGCCGACGGGCGTCTCGAGCGACACCGGCTCGAGCGCCAGGCGCTGGATCTCGCGTACGCGGGCGGGCGTGAGCCCCACTTTGGCGGCGAGCTCCTCGACGGTGGGCTCCCGGCCCAGCTCCTGCAGCATCTGACGCTGCACGCGCAGGACCTTGTTGATGGTCTCGACCATGTGCACCGGGATGCGGATGGTGCGGGCCTGGTCGGCGATGGCGCGGGTGATGGCCTGTCGGATCCACCACGTGGCGTACGTCGAGAACTTGAAGCCCTTGGTGTAGTCGAACTTCTCGACGGCGCGGATCAGCCCGAGGTTGCCCTCTTGGATGAGGTCGAGGAACAGCATGCCGCGGCCCAGGTACCGCTTGGCGATGGAGACGACCAGGCGCAGGTTGGCCTCGATGAGATCGCGCTTGGCCTGCATGCCGTCGGCGACGATGGCCTCGAGGGGCGAGAGCTGTTCGTGGGGGACGACCGCCGGATCGCCGTACCGATCCTCGAGCTCGGCGACGCGCGCGGCGGCGTGCAAACCCGCCTCGATGCGCTGGGCCAGCTCAACCTCTTGGGGACCGGTCAGGAGCGGGACTTTGCCGATCTCCTTGAGGTACATGCGCACCGGGTCCGCTGTCCCAACGGTGGCCCGCTCCTCGCGGGCTGCGAGGACCTCCTTCTCGGCCGGCGCCCGCTCGGCCGGCGCCTCAGGCATGGACGCGGGAGCCGGGGCCACGACCGGCGTGGGCGGAGGCGCGGTGAGGCGCTCGTCGGTGAGGTCGTCATCGGTGAGCTCGTCGCCGCTCTCGTCGAAGATGATGCCTTCGAGCTTGAGCCGAGTGCGCACCTCGTCGATGAGATCCGGCGTGAGCTCGACGTGCTCCAGGACGGCGATGACATCCTCGGGAGTCAGCGAACCCTTGTGGTGGCCCTTTGCCACCAAGAGCGTCAATGCCTCGGCCGGAAACCCGGCCGGTACAGAAAGCGTCGAGCTTTCGCTCATGCCTCCACCTCGAGCCGGTCGACGAGCCAGCGTACCAACCTGTCGCTCGCATCAACGGTCGAACTGGGATCGCGCAGCTCCTCAACGGTGAGCATCAACCAACCGATTGCGGGCACAAATGCAGCCGGGTCATCGGACTCGCGTGCCGCCTGTTCCAGTTCGTGAACGGCGCGCATGCCGGCCTCGCGCGCCAGGCGGCCGATCACGTTCTCGGCGTCCTCGCTCGGCTCCTCGACGGCGAGGCGTTGCAGGAGGTCGGCGGCACCGGGATCGGCGACCTCGAGGGCGTCGTGGAGCGACGCGCTGGAAACGAGCGCTCGGTAGGCGGCGGCGGTGAGTTCGTCGTCGAACAGCACTTCGTGCAGCCGCGGCGCCATCCCCTCACGGTCGTGCACCGCCAACAGCAGCGCCTCTTCCTCGGCACTGCGGGAGAGCACCACGCGGCTGGCGCGGGCCGACGTGGCCTGGCGTGGTGGCACGGCAGTGAGCCGGCCCTTCTTGAGCGCCTCGCGCAGGCGGTCAGGATCGATGTGGGTGCGCGTCGACACGTCCATCACGTACTGGTCGCGCACGAACTCGTCGGGGTGCTCGCGGATGATGGCAAGGGCGGCCTCGGCGGCGCGCGCCCGGCCTTCTGGGGTCGACAGCGAGGCGGCGCCGAGCGCACGCTCGACACGGAAGGCGAGGAAGGAACGGGCGTGCTCGACGGCGGCCAGCAGCGCTGCCGGATCCCGGCGGGCCAGGTCGGCGGGGTCGGAGCCGGGCGGCAGATCGGCCACGGCGATGTCGACCTCGTAGCGCTTCTCCCACTCGTACAGCCGCTCGGCGGCGGCCTGGCCGGCGCTGTCGGCGTCGTAGGCGAGGACCAGACGACCGGCGAAGTTCTTCAACATGCGGACCTGGTCCTCGGTGAGGGCAGTCCCCCATCCGGCCACGGCCCGCGGCAGTCCGGCGAGGAAGAAGCCGATGACGTCGGTCGACCCCTCACACACGATGACCTCGCCGGCGTTGACGATGTCGGTCTTCGCCCAGTTGAGGCCGTACAGGACCTTGCCCTTCGAGTACAGCGGCGACTCGGCCGAGTTCTTGTACTTGGGGCCGTCGGCGCCGGGCAGGGCCCGGCCGCTGAAGGCCACCGGCTCGCCTCGCGTGTCGAAGATCGGGAACATCACCCGACCCCGGAAGGCGTCCTGCTGCCGGTTGCGACGATTGACGAACCCCAAGCCCGTGTCGCGCAGCACGTCGTCGGGTACCTTCAGTGTCCGCGCCAGCGCGTCCCAGTCGTCGGGAGCCCAACCCAGCTGGAACTGACGCACGACGTCACCGTCGTAGCCGCGGGACCGAAGGTACGACCGTGCGGGCGCGGCGTCGTCGCCGGACAGCAGGCGCTGGTGGTACCAGTCGACGGCCTGCTGCATCACCTCAACCAGGCGGTCACGCCGTTGGCGATCGCGCGAGACGGAGGCCTGGTCGTAGCGCACGCGCAAGCCTGCCTTCGCCGCCAGTCGCTCGACGGCTTCGGCGAAGTCGAGGTGCTCGATCTCGCGGACGAATGTGATCACGTCGCCCTTGCTCTGGCAACCAAAGCAATAGAAGAGCTTCTCAACGGGGTTGATCGAGAACGACGGGCTCTTCTCGGCGTGGAAGGGGCAGAGGCCGACGTAGCGCTGGCCGACCTTGCGTAGGGCAATGTGCTCGCTGGCGACGGCGACGAAGTCGCTCGCCTCGCGGACGCGCGCGATGTCCTCAGCAAGGATGCCCATCTAACGCCCGACCCCCATCCACCGACGGTACCGCGGGCCCTGTGACAAATTACGCAGACTTTGCAGCAGGGACGCGACGCCAACGAGTCGAACCATCACCAGGATGGTCTACAACGGCGAGCCGCTCATTCGATGCCCGGGGTGTCGGACGTTCGTGCCCATCGACCCCTACGTCCAGCTGGTCGGTGACTCCCCCGTACTCGACTGCCCCGCCTGCCGCGGCGCCCGCGACTTCGCCCTGGACCGCTCGCTGAACTGACGACGCCGAGCGCCAGCTCGACGGCGCGGTTCGGGACTGAGCGCCGCCGCAGGCGGCACAATTAGCGGGTCTACGCGATGAACTGACGACGCCGAGCGCCAGCTCGGCGGCGCGGTTCGGGACTGAGCGCCGCCGCAGGCGGCACAATTAGCGGGTCTACGCGATGAACTGACGACGCCGAGCGCCAGCTAGAGCGTTCGGTCGAAGAAGTCGAGGATGGCTTCGACGCGCTGGACGCGGTGCTTCGGCGCGCCTGACCTCGACAGCTCGTGGGACTCGCCGGGGAATCGCAGGAACTCGGGCGTGCGGCCGAGCAGGCGCAGGGCGACGAACAGCTGCTCGGCCTGCTCGATGGCGCAGCGCAGGTCGTTCTCGGAATGCAGGATGAGCAGCGGGGTCCTCATCTCGCGCACGTAGGTGATCGGCGACATGCGCAGGTACTCGTCGGGGTCGTCGAGATGGCTGACACCGAGCTCCATGCGGAACGAGCCGGCGACGTCTGACGTCGACTCGAGGGTGAGCATGTTGTTGACAGCTCTCTCGGACACCGCCGCCTTGAAGCGGTCGGTGTGGCCGATGATCCACGACGTCATGTATCCGCCGTAGGAGCCGCCGAGGACGCCGAGGCGGTCGGCGTCAACCACATCGTCGAAGCGCCGAACGGCCTCGTCGACGACGGCCATCAGGTCCTCGTAGTCGCCGCCACCCCATCCCGAGCCCGGGTCGTCCGCTGCGACCGGGCTGCGAGTCGCGCGCCCGAACGCCTCGGTGTATCCCGACGACCCGCGCGGATTGGCGTAGACGACTGCGTAGCCGGCGCCGGTCTGGAGCTGGAACTCGTCGAAGAAGCGGTTGCCATACTGGGTGAACGGCCCGCCATGGATGTTGAGCAGCGTCGGGTATCGACGGCCGGCCTCGGCGCCGACCGGGCGCATGAACCAGGCCTCCACCTCCGTGCCGTCGGCGGACGTGGCGGTGAAGCGTTCGGGCGCGACCAACTCCACTGCCTCGGCAAACGGTGCACCGACGTGGGTCACCTGGCGGTCCTCACGACCGACGCGGACGAAGAGCTCCGGCAGCGCCGTTGGCGTCGTGACCGTGTATGCGAGGACGTCGCCGACGGCGTCGAACGAGCCGACCTGACGGTCACCGCCGACGACGAGCTCCGGCTTCCCGGAGCCGTCAGCCGGCACTCGGTAGACGTGGCAGTTGCCGCTGTCCTCGAGCATGAAGAGCAGTTCGCCCCCGTGCCACACCGGTCCACGCACGGCCGGGTACGGCGAACAGTTCAGGTCGAGGTCGGTGGTCAGCAGCCGGACCTCGCCGCTCGCCCGGTCGAGCACCCCGACCTGGCCGTGCCGGGGCGCCGAGCGCCAGTCCTCGAGGTGGAAGGCGATCGTCGACCCGTCGGGGCTGAAGGCAGGGCGGGCGTACGCCGGGCCCGTCTCGGTGAGGCGTTTGGGGGCGCTTGCGCCGCCCCCCACCCGACTTTCGTGCGTTGATGCCCAACTATTGGGCATCAACGCACGAAAGTCGGGGAGGGCGACCGCGTACAGGTCGACGGCGTAGTCGAGGTCCCACGTCTCGTGGCGGCCGGCGGCGAAGACGAGCTCTGAGTCGTCGGGCGACCAGGCAAGCCCGCTGTCCTCGTACTCGCCTTTGGTCAGCTGGATGGGTTCGCCGTCCTCATCGACGTCGACGACGAACACGTGACTCGGACGATCCACGAGCCAGCCGA